>JBAWVU010000052.1:0-10964 GCA_037147135.1 Chloroflexota bacterium | reverse complement strand
CCGTCCGACCCGGCGCCCGGAGCCCGGGGAGCAGCCCGGCTCCGGGCACGACGACCAGCCCGGCTCCGGGCGCGACGAGCAGCCCCGTCGCACCGACACCCGAGGCGTCGTCCGGCCCGCAGCCGCTCCCGGCGGACGTCCGCCCCGCCCTCGCCCACGCGGCCGCCGACGCGGAGCCGCTCGAGGACGATGGCTGCCTCCTGGGCCAGCCGCAGGTGCAGCCGCCCGATTGCACGTACGGTGACCCGAACGGAACGACGGTCGTGGCGCTCGTCGGCGACTCGCATGCCGCGCACTGGTTCCCCGCCATAGAGCCGATCGCGAAGGAGCATGGCTGGCGGCTCGTCCCGTTCATCAAGCTCTCGTGCCGCTTCATCGACATGCCGATCTACTCGTTCTGGCTCAATCGCGACTACACCGAGTGCTACCAGTGGCGGGATCTCGTCGTCCATCGCCTGAAGGTGCTGAAGCCCGACCTCATCATCGTCTCGGTCATCCGGGACGAGGAGACCTCGCGAGCGGCCGACCCCGACCCGGTCCACCAGGGCGAGGCGATGGCCCGCCTCCTCGAGCAGCTGCCCGGGAAGGTGGCGATCATCGTCGACACGCCGAGCTCGCGGTTCAACGTCCCGGCATGCCTGTCGAAGCACCGATCCGACGTCCGTCCGTGCGAGACGGCGCGCGCCACGGCCCTGGGCCCAGACCCCGGCCTCGTCGAGCGGACGGCAGCGAAGGACCTCGGCGCGACGCTCATCGACCTGACCCCCCTGATCTGTCCCGGCGCGCGATGCCCGGTCGTGCTCGACGGGATGATCGTCTACCGCGATAGCCATCACCTCACGGCGACGTTCGCCCGATCCTTCTCCGCCGAGATCGAGCAGGCGCTGCCGGTCCTGGGCTCCGGGACGCGCGCGGCGTCCCCCGCGGTCGCTCGGCGCTGATCCGGGAGGACGGCGGGTCTAGGCCGACGGCTCGATCGAGACGAGGCGCGGAGCGTCCGGCACGGCGGCATCGATCGTCGCCGAGGCGCGCCGTCGCTCCCGGAGCCTCGCCGCCTTCGCGCGGTTCCCGCAGGTGGCCATGTCACACCATCGACGCCGCCCGGTCCGCGACCGGTCGATGAACGCCTCGCCGCAGTCCGGGCTCTCGCAGAACCGCATGAGGTCCGGGCGCCCCTGGCTGAGCTCGCGCGCGACACACTCGGCGAGCCGCTCGAGTGCGCCTGCGATCGGGTCGCCGACATGCTCGTGGTCGAACGAGACGCCGTCCGGGGCCGGGATGAGGACGTAGACGGAGCGAGCCCGCAGGGCCCCGTTGACGACCCGGAGGTCGGCCGCCGCCGGAGACCGGCCCGCGACGTTCGCCTCGAGCAGCCCCCGAAGGGCGTCGCGCACGTGCCGCATGAGCGCCACGGCCGCCTCCCCCGACGACGGCACGGTCGCGTACCGAGCCCTGAGCCGCGCTCGCGCGTCGTCATGGAGCAGGTTGTGGGCGGTGAGCCACGCGATCATCGCATCGGGGTCGACGAGCTCCTCGACGCGACGGCCGCGCACGAGCCGCCCGGTGTTGATGAACTCGAGGCCGTCCTCGATGGGCGCGAGGTGGCCGTGTCGGTCGGGAGCGGCGATGCCGTGCTCGTCCGCGTCGGACGGGGAACGAGCGCCGGTCCGGAGGTCATCCATGTGGTAACCCGTTATACGCGGTTGACAGGTTAGGCGCAAGAGGGGTATCCTCTCGGTTGAGATAACCCCTTACGACCACTCGACAGGTTACACGGCGCCAGCCGGCGCAACAGGCGGACAGGACGGACCCAGGATGGAGCTCATCATCATCGTAGCCATGGGCCTTGGGGCTCTCGTGCTCCTCAGCGGCCTCGCATCGCGCGTCGGCGTCGACTCGCGATGGACGGTCGGCGACGACCACCGCCGCAGCACCATCTAGAGGGCGGCCGATCATGCTGAGCGGAGGCATCGCACTCCTTCTCGCGAAGGACCGGGCGGCCGAGCTGCAACGTGAAGCCGACCGAAACCGCCGATCGACCCCGGCCCGCGCACGCACGCTGGGACTCCTCCTCCCGCGTCGCAGCACGGGACCGACCCGGAGCCGCTGACGCAGGGACCCGAGTGGTCCCGACCGACGGCACCGATGACGACGCCCCCGGCGCTCGAGCGCCGGGGGCGTCGCACTGCTCGGCGCTAGACTCCCACCCATGGTAGACGACCCGACCCCCGGCACCATCGGCGCCGAGCTTCCCTTGAGCTCCATCGACCCGGAGCAGTCGTCCGGGGTGGGGGACATGACCCCGGAACGGTTCCGGCTCGCAGGCCACGCGGCGGTGGACGTGATGGCCGACTACCTCGCCGCAGTGCGCGACTTCCCGGTGCTCCCACCGGTGGAGCCGGGCTCGCTGCGGGGCCTGTTCCCGGCTTCGCCCCCGGCCGCGCCCCAGCCGGTCGCGGCGCTCCTGGACGATGTCGTCGGGCTCATCGAGCCGAACACTACACACTGGCAGCACCCGGGCTTCCTCGCGTACTTCAGCACGACGGCGTCCGGCCCGGGCATCCTCGCGGAGATGCTCGTCGCCGCGCTCGGCGCGAACGCGATGCTGTGGCGGACCTCGCCGGTCGCGACGGAGCTCGAGGAGGTCGTCGTCGACTGGTTCCGCCAGGCGTTCGGCCTGCCGGAGGCATTCAGCGGCCTCCTGACGGACACCGCGTCGACGTCGTCGCTCATCGCGCTCGGCGCGGCCCGGGAAGCTGCCGGTCTCGACGCCGCCGCTCGCGGGATCGCCGGGCGCTCCGACGTGCCGCGGCTGCGCGTCTACGCATCGACGGAGGCGCACTCGTCGATCGACAAGGCCTGCATGACGCTCGGCCTGGGACGAGAGGGGCTGCGACGGGTCGCGACGGACGACGACCTCAGGATGGACGTCGCGGCGCTCAGTGCGGCGATCGCCGAGGACCGGGCCGCAGGCATCCTCCCGATCGCCGTGGTCGCCACGCTGGGCACCACCTCCTCGACCTCGATCGACCCGTGTCCGGAGATCGCCGTCGTCGCCGAACGCGAGGGCCTCTGGCTCCACGTCGACGCCGCGTACGGCGGCGCGGTCGCTGTCTGTCCGGCCCGACGGCCACTTCTCGCGGGCTGGGAACGCGCCGACTCGATCGTCGTGAACCCCCACAAGTGGCTGTTCACGCCGCTCGACGTCTCGCTTCTCCTCACGCGCCGGATGCCGGCCCTCCGCGATGCGTTCAGCCTCGTGCCCGAGTACCTGCGCACGCTCGACCGCGAGAGTCCCGTCCACGACTACAGCGAGTACACGCCGACGCTCGGGCGGCGGTTCCGCGCCCTGAAGAGCTGGTTCGTCATCCGGTACTTCGGCCTCGACGGGCTCCGGCGCAGGATCGATGCGCATTGCGCGTGGGCGTCGGAGCTCGCGGCATGGGCCGACGCCGACGCCGACTTCGAGCGGCTCGCTCCCGTCTCGTTCGGGACCGTCTGCCTCCGGTATCGCCCGCGCACTCTCGCCGGGGGCGAGGGTGACGACGAGGTCGAGCGGCGGCTGGACGCGCTCAACGAGCGGCTGCTCAACGCGGTGAACGCGACCGGCGAGATCTTCCTCTCGCACACGCGGCTCAGAGGCCGGTTCGCCATCCGCGTCGCCATCGGCAGCCTCCACACGGAGCGGCGAGACATCGAGCGGGCGTGGGCGCTGCTGCGCGACGAGGCGACGCGCCTCGATCCCTGAGGCAGCAGCCGCGATCGCCAACACCTCCTCCGGCGAGGCCGAGAAGGGCGGGCACCACTCCGTCGCGCCTCCCGGCACGGACGTGGCATCATCCGATGCACGAGCCGGCCGGCACCGCCGGTGGGAGGAGCCAGCACCGTGCCCCCGATCTCCGCGCTCACGCGCATCGAGCCGATCCACCTCGCCCGCCTCGAGAAGCAGGGCGTGTCCACGACGGGGGTCCTCGAGTTCCTCGCGATCGACCTCGATGCCCTGAACGCGCGCCTGTCGCGAGCTGCGCTCGAGCTCAAGGTGGACGCGCCCGAGGACGCCACGGTCCAGATGTGGTGGGAGCAGGCGCGCACGCTCGGGGACGAGTGACGACGACCGGGACGTCGACCGGGGCGTCGACCGCGGCGACCCCCGCGGCGGCGACGGGAGGACGGGCACTCGCGGTCTCGATCGCGGCTGCGGTCTCCACGATCGTCGCGGTCCTCGGCGCCGCGGTGGCGGTGTTCTTCAACCCCGCATGGGTCGCCTTCGAGCAGGGGCGCACGGAGGTCGACCTGTGGACCGGCTGGACGTGGGACCGGGTCCACGCGGTGACGGGCTCCGTCGTCGCGGAGGTCTTCCTCGGGCCGGGCACCTTCTCCCAACGTCTCGACGACGGGACCCCCGTCTTCAGGCCGGCCGAGGCCGTGCACATGACGGACGTCCGCGGGGTCGTCCTCGGCTTCGCGCTCGTCGTCGCCATCGCGATCGCGGCACTGGTGCTCGCGCGCCTCCTGGACCGCCGCGGCGTCGCCTTCTGGCGAGGCGTCGCGGGAGGCGCGACCGTCCTTGCCGTCGGCATCGTCGCCACCGGGATCTGGCTCGGCCTCTTCTTCGATGCCGCCTTCGAGCTGTTCCACCGGCTCTTCTTCGCCGCCGGCTCGTACACGTTCGACCCGGCCGTCGATCGCCTCGTCCAGCTCTTCCCGGAGCGATTCTGGATGGAGACGTCCATCGCGCTGGCCATCGTCGGCCTGGTGGCCTCGATCGCCCTCGCGTTCGTGGCCCGGCGTCGGATGCGGGCGGCCGGCGCCGCGGATCCGGCGATCGCGACGGAGGGGTGAGCGGGATGCCCGGACCCACCGTCACCATCGCAGGCGCCGAAGTGCGGATCCACGCGAGCTGGGCCCTCATCGTGCCGCTCGTCGCCGCGGTACTGGGGCTGAGCCGGTTCCCGGCGACGCACCCGGACTGGCCCGGGACCGTGACCTGGGGCGCGGCGATCGCGGTGGCCGCGCTCTGCTTCCTCGCCGCGATCCTCCACGAGACGGCGCACGTGGTCGCCGCGCGGCGGATGCGGATCCCGTACGGCCCGACGACGCTCTACTTCTTCGGGGGCGTGGAGACGATGGAGCGGCTGCCGACGGCTTGGCTCGACGAGTTGGTCGTCGCCGCAGCCGGGCCGGTCGCGAGCATCGCGTTCGCCGCGCTGGTCCTCGCCGCAGGGCTGCCCTTCGCCGGGAGCGGCGGAGCGGAGGCCGCAGCGCTCGTCGAGATCGCGGCACTCGGAGCGGCGATCTCCGCACTCGTGGCCCTCGTCAACGTCGTCCCGGGCGAGCCGCTCGACGGCGGAAGGATCGTGCATGCCCTCGCGTGGCGCATCTCGGGCGACCCGGCCCGCGCCGCACGGACCACCGCGCGGACAGGCCGCGCGGTGGGGCTGCTCCTCATCGGCGGCGGGCTCCTCCTCGCGGTCCGGGGCGATGTCGCGGACAGCGTCGTCGTGATCCTCGCCGGGTGGCTCGTGCGCTCGAGCGCGTCGATGTCCGAGCGGCGCGCGGCGCTCCGCGAGCTCGTCGCCGACGCCCACGTCGCCGACGCGATGGACCGCGACGCCCCCGCGATCTCCTCGCAGCTCACGCTCGATACCTTCGCGCCCGGGGCGCTCGAGGCCCAGGAGCAGGACGCATTCACCGTGACCCGCGATGACGAGACGGTGGGCATCATCGGGGTCCGGCAGCTCCGTCGCCTCGGGAAGAAGCGGTGGCCGTCGACGCGCGCGGCGGAGGCGATGACGCCGCTCGACCTGATGCCGACCCTCCGGCCGGAGGACCCGCTCTGGCCCGCGCTCCAGGAGCTGCACCGCAGCGGCGAGGACGCGCTCCCGGTCATGCTCGACGGCACGCTCCTCGGCCTCCTCACGCGCGTCTCGGTCGCCAGGCTCGTCACCGAGCGTGCCCACGCGACGGGACGGACCCTGTGATGGGCGGGACGCCGGCCGTCGGCGCCGCGAGCGCTCGTCGATGAGCGGCGGACGGCCGAGCGCGGGAAGCCGCCATCGACGACGATGGCGCGACCCGGGGCACCCGCGACGACGGAGGATGTGATGGAGCCGACCCAGCCGACACGGACGGAGCGCCGCCGCCTCACGCACGTCGATCGCGGCGGACGTCCCCGGATGGTGGACGTCTCGGACAAGCCCCCCACGGCGCGAAGAGCTGTCGCGGAGGCCCTCGTCACGATGACCGCGGAGACCCTCCGGCTCGTCATCGATGGCGAGACGGCCAAGGGCGACGTCCTCACGGTCGCCGAGCTCGCCGGCGTCATGGGTGGGAAGCGGACCTCGGACCTGATCCCGCTCTGCCACCCGATCCCGCTCACCGACCTCCTCGTCACCGCGACCCCGGACCGGGTGGCCGGCGGGGTGCGGATCCGGGCCGAGGCCGCCACGACCGGGCAGACAGGCGTCGAGATGGAAGCGCTCACCGCGGCGATGGTGGCGGCGCTCACGGTCTACGACATGGTGAAGGGAGTGGAGCGCGGCGTCGAGGTCCGCTCCGTCCGCCTCCTGACCAAGACCGGCGGGAAGAGCGGTGACTGGCACCGGCCCGCCGACGCTGCCGAGGCGGCCGAGGCGGCTCCCCGGCAGCGCGGCATCCGGGCGCGGCCCGTCGCCGACGCGAAGCGCATCCCCGACGCAAAGCGCCCAGGCGCGGGGACGCGGCCGCGGGCCCGGGGATGAGCCCGGACGCCGTGGCCCTTGGCCGGGAGGACCCGGTCGGCGCGGTCGGGAGGCCGAAGGCCATGGTGCTCACCGTGAGCGACAGCGTGGCCGCGGGCGTCCGCGAGGACGCGTCCGGCAGCGACCTCGCCGCACGCCTCGACGAGCTGGGATACGACGTCGAGCGAGCGGTCGTCACGGACGATCCCGAGGCGATCGCCGCCGCCATCGCGGACGCGACGGGCAGGGCCGCGATCGTCGTCACGACGGGCGGGACGGGGCTCACGCCACGGGACGTGACTCCCCAGGCGACGCGGTCCGTCGTCGAGTACGAGGTGCCCGGCCTCGCGGAGGCGATGCGGGCCGCCGGCCGCGCCCGGACCCCGTTCGCGGACCTGAGCCGGGGGATCGTCGGGGTCCGCGACCGGACCCTCATCGTCAACCTGCCGGGAAGCCCCCGGGGTGCGCTCGAGTCGCTTGCCGCGATCGAGCCGGTCATCGGGCACGCGCTCGAGACGCTGGCCGGCCCGTACGAGCACTCGAGCCGGCCACCGGAGCGTGGAGGAGCTCCCCGCCCATAGCCGCGGCACCGCGGGCGCCGGCGCGGGACGTCGTCGCGGCCCCGTCGTCGGGGCGATGTCGCCGCGGCGATGTCACCGCCGGTACACTGGTCGCCGGGCGCCGTCCCCCCGGCCGGGCATCTCCCCGGAAGGTTCGGCGCTGCGCCGTGGCTCTCGCGAACGGAGACGTCACACCGGAGGATCGCGGGTGCGCATCGTCGTCCTGGCCAAGCCGGTCCCCGACACGACGGGGAGCGAGCGGCTGGGCCCCGACATGCGCCTCGATCGCGGCTCTGCGCCGACCATCGTCAACCCGAACGACGAGCACGCCGTGGAACAGGCACTCCGCCTCGTGGAGGCCGTCGGCGGTGAGGTCACCCTGCTCACGATGGCGCCGCCCAACGCGACCGAGATGATCCGCAAGGCGCTCGCGATGGGCGCGACGCGCGGCGTCCTCGTCACGGACCCGGCCCTTGAAGGCGCGTGTGCGCTCGCGACGGCGAAGGTCCTCGCTGCAGCGCTCGCGACGCTCGAGTTCGACCTCGTGCTCGCCGGCATCGACACATCGGACGGCGGGGCCGGGATCGTCGCGGCGGCGATCGCCACGCTCCGGGGGTTGCCGTACCTGTCGCACGCCACTGCCGTCGAGGTCGCCGACGGGCGCGTCCGCGTCCGACGCGTGGCGCCGGGCGGCCACGACGTCATCGAGGCTCAGCTCCCGGCGCTCGTCGCCGTCACCCGGATGGTCGGCGATCCCCGCTATGCGACGCTCAAGGGGATCATGGCTGCCCGATCGAAGCAGATCGCCACGATCGGACTCGGCGGGCTCGGACTCCACGAGGCCGAACTCGGGGGCGCGGCCGCGACCACCCGCGTGCTCCGCGCTCGGGTCCCCGCCGCGCGTGGCGCGACCCGCGTCGTCCGGGCGCCGGCGACCGAAGCCGCGCACGAGATCGTGGAGTTCCTCGTCGAGCGGAGGCTCGTCTGATGACGGGCCGGGTCTGGGCGATCGGGGAGCCGGAGGCCGACGGGATGACCCGCCTCTCCACGGAGGTCGCGACGCTCGCGCGACGGATCGCCGAGGCGGCGGGACGCGAGGCCGTCGGCCTGGTCGTAGAGGTCGACGCGGGAACGGCGGCCACACGACTCGCCGACTTCGTGCCCCGGGTCATCGCTGTCGATGCGATCGCGGCCGCCGACAGGCCCTGGGCGGCGGTCGCGGCACCGCTCATCGCCGAGATCGTCGGAGGCGACGGACCCGCGTGGATCGTCATCGGCGCCACGCCCGACGGCCATGACCTCGCCGGGATGCTCGCCGTCCTCCTCGACGCCGGCGTCCTCTCCACCGCGACGGACGCGGCCTGGGACCCGACCGATGGCCTCGTCGTCGAGATGAGCGTCCTCGGCGGACGCGCGATCACCTCCTGCACGTTCACCGGGGACCGCGGGATCGTCGTGCTCCGGCCGAACGCCGTGGACGCGGAGCCCGCCCCGGCGCCCGGATCCGTCGAGCGCTCGACGGCCACGGCGGCCGCGATGCCGACCGTGACCATCATCGACCGCGTCGCCTCCGATGCCGGCGCCGTCCCGATCGAGGAGGCACGGATCATCGTCACCGGCGGGCGGGGAGTCGGCGGACCGGGCGGATTCGACCTCGTCGCCGAGCTCGCCGAGCTGCTCGGTGGCACGGTCGGCGCGACGCGCGCCGCCGTCGACTCCGGCTGGATCCCGTACGCCCGACAGGTCGGCCAGACGGGCAAGACGGTGAAGCCGGCGCTCTACCTCGCGCTCGGCGTCTCGGGAGCACTGCAGCACAAGGTCGGGATGCAGACCGCCGGGGCCATCGTGGCGGTGAACCGGGACCCCGATGCGCCGCTGGCCGCGTTCGCAGACCTGTACGTCGTCGGCGACCTCTTCGAGGTCGGCCCCGCGCTCGCCGCCGAGCTCCGGTCGCGGCGAGGCTGATCGCGGACACGATGGACGCCGTCCGGGTCACCGCGCTCATCCTGTTCGTCGGCCTGAGCGTGCTCATCGTCTACGTCGTCCTCAGGAGCCGGACCGTGGGCAGGGAGACGCGCGACTCCGCGGCGTTCCGCGAGGCGATCGCAGCCGTGGGGCCCCGGGCGGACGAGACGCTCGCCCCGATCTCCGGGCTCGTGGACGAGGTGCGGCGGCATCACTGCGAAGCTGGCTCGATCCTCGCGGACCTCGCCGCCGCCCAGGCTGCCGTCACGGAGCGGATAGGGGAGGTGGAGGCGATCCCCACCCCGAAGGGCTCGGAGGATCGTCGGGCGCGGATCCTCGAAGACCTGCTGCGCGCCGGTCGCGCCCTCGAGCGCATCGAGCACGGCTGCCGCCTCTCGCAGGAGACGACCTCGCGCCTCGGTGATCTCGAAGGCCAGACATCCGTGAAGCGCGGCTACCTCGAGCTCCAGCACGCGCGCGAGGCGATCGGCAGGCACGTGCTCGAGGCATCGAGCGCGCCGAACGACGCAGGGCAGGGGAGTCCCGGCGCCCGGCCCTGAGCCCGCGGCGGAGCCGTCCGTCGCCCCAACATCTGGTGCTATGCTCCAGACCGACCACGACCGGTAGTGGTCGGACGATCCAGCGGAGAAGCCGATGCGGTGCCCGCAGTGCGGCGACCGCGAGTCGCGCGTCGTCGACTCGCGCGACCTCGAGGACCAGGCGACGATCCGACGCCGACGCGAATGTGCCGTGTGCGCCGCCCGCTTCACCACCTACGAGCGGATCGAGGCCGCGCGGCTCATCGTGACCAAGCGCGACGGTACCCGCGAGGAGTTCGACCGCGCGAAGGTCCTGTCGGGGCTCCGGAAGGCGCTCACGCGACGCCCCGTCGCCGAGGATGCAGCGGAGCGCGCTGCGGACCAGATCGAAGCGACGCTCCGGAGCGCCGGCGTGAGCGAGGTGCCGTCGTCGCGGATCGGCGAGCTCGCGATGGAGCGGCTCCGCGGGATCGACCAGATCGCGTACATCCGGTTCGCGAGCGTCTACCAGAGCTTCGAGGACCTCGAGGCGCTCAAGCGCGAGGTCGACACGATGTACGCCCAGCGGGACGGAGGCCGCCGATGACCGTGCTCGCGGACCGCGACATCCGGGCCCGCGTCGAGTCCGGGTCTCTCGTGGTCGATCCCTACGACGACGCAGACCTCCAGCCGTCGTCGATCGACCTCCATCTCGACCGGAGCTTCCGCGTCTTCCGGAACAACCGGTACCCGTTCATCGATGTCCGGCAGGCCCAACCGGACCTCACGGAGCTGGTGACCGTCGCGGAGGACGAGGCGTTCATCCTCCACCCCAGCGAGTTCGTCCTCGGCCAGACGCTCGAGTGGGTCGAGCTGCCGGTCGACCTCGTCGCCCGGCTGGAGGGAAAGAGCTCCCTCGGGCGGCTCGGGCTCCTCATCCACTCGACCGCGGGGTACGTCGATCCCGGGTGGCGGGGGAACCTCACGCTCGAGCTGTCGAACGTCTCTAACCTCCCGATCGCCCTCTACCCCGGCATGGGGATCGGCCAGATCAGCTTCCTCGTGCTCTCGAGCCCGGTGGACCGGCCGTACGGCTCGGCGGGCCTCGGGTCCAAGTACCAGGGGCAGTCTGAGCCGACCGAATCGGCCTTCCATCGCGACTTCGAGCGGACGCGCAAGCTCCCCGGCGTCCGCCCGCCCGA
>JBAWVU010000051.1:0-10990 GCA_037147135.1 Chloroflexota bacterium | reverse complement strand
GTTCATGTGGACGTCCTCGAGCGCCGGGTCCCACGCGAGCGTCCCGGCGATCACCTCGCGGCGGAGACCATCGAGGCCCTCCTCGAGCCGTCGGACCTCGTCGGGAGTGAGCAGGCCGGCCCGGCCGAGCCCGCGCACGTGGGCGACCGATCCATCGAGGTCGTCGATCGCGAGCGCCGCGTCGAGGTCGATCGAGCGCGTGAACGCCGCCATCCGCTCGTCGGCCTCCCCAGCGAACCGCCCGCCCCAGAGCCGCATCTCGTCTCCCATCGCGCCCGCGGGCAGGTCGCCCGCACCGCCGCCATGGTAGCGGCGCCGTCAGACGCCGAACGGCATCTCGAGCTCTGGGGCGATGACCGCCGTTCCAGGTCCCGCATCGGCGGGGGCGGCCGTCGGACCCCGCGTCGGGAAGACGAGCCAGCCGACCACCCCGGCCGCGACAGCGGCGAGCGCACCGATCGCGAAGAGTGGTCCCGGGCCCGCGTTCGCGTACACGATCCCTCCGCCGAGGTTCGCGATGACCGCCGCGATGCCGAACGCGACGGTCTGGAGGAGGGCCTGGCCCGTCGCCTGGAACTCGACCGGGAGGAGGGCACCCAGCGTGAGGGCGGACCCGATCGCGACGCCGGCGAACGCGAATCCGGTGGGGATACGCGTCGCGATGATGACGAGCGGGCTGTCGACCACCATCCAGCTCGCGAGCATCACCGCGTACAGGATGCAGGCGACGGCGAAGAGCCCCCGCAGCCCGATGCGCGCCGCGACGGCGCCGGCGAAGAACATGGCCGGGACCTCGGCGAGTGCCGCAAGACCGGCGGACAGCGCGACGACCTCAGGTCCGCCGCCGAGCGCGACGAGCCGGAGCGGGAGGAACGTGAACCCCGACAGGATCCCGACGTGGACGAGCCCGATCGCGAGGAGCACCAGCGGGAGCCGCGGCTGGATGGCGAAGGCGGCCCCGACCGACCCCAGCCGGCGCCCACGGGTGCCGGCCGAGCCCGCCGGTGGGACGAGGCGGGCCCTCGGGGCGTCGGGCACCCGCGCGACGCTCAGGACGATCCAGACCGCGCACAGCGTGAAGAGGATCGAGACGGCGCCGTACCCGGCCCGCTCGTAGAGGACGCCGCACGCGACGGAGACGACGGCGAAGGCAAGCGACATCAACATGCGGATCCGCGGGTAGTCGCGATCGCGGTCGCGGGCATTCGCGAGCGCGAGCGCGTCGGTGAGCGGCGAGAAGGAGGACTCGAAGACGCTGAACGACACCACGAGCCCCGCCGCGACGAGCGCGGGGAACGGCAGCCCGAAGAGGATCACGACGACCGCCGAGGCGATGGCCCCGATCTGGAGCGCGCGGATCCTGCCTAGGGTCACGTCGCCGAGATGCCCCCAGAAGGGGACGGCGATGCCGAAGGCGACCGAGGAGGCGGCGGTCACCGCACCGATCGCGGCCGCGTCCAGCCCGCGCTCCTGGAGGATGACGACGAGGAAGGGGAAGAACGTCCCGAGGGCGGCGCCGACCGAGAGGAAGAGCGAACGGAGCGGGCGCACGAGACAGAAGTGTACGGCCGAGGGGGCCGCGCCGCGGTGCGGCCCGGGCCCGCTGCGGTACGTTCCGGCCCGCCGGCGGCCGGCGCACGGCCCCGCGAGCGACATGCGACACTCCGGCGATGCTGCCCGCCCGCCCGCACGACCGCAGCGAGACGGGGATCGAACCGATCCTCTTCGTGCTGCTATCGGCCGCGTGGGGCAGCAGCTACCTTTTCATCAAGATCGGCGTCGAGACGCTGCCGGTCTTCTCGCTCGTCGCGTGGCGGCTCGTGTTCGGGAGCGCGTTCCTCGTCCGCGCGGTCCTGGTCATGCGCGTCCCCCTCCCCCGCGACCCCAGGCTCGTGGCCCGGCTCGCCTTCCTCGCGATCGTGAACATCGTGATCCCGTTCGCCCTCATCACCTGGGCGGAGCGCTCGATCGACTCGGGGCTCGCATCGATCCTCAACGCGACGACACCGTTCTTCACGCTGCTCCTCTCCGTCCTGGCGCTGCGCGCCGAGCGGATGACGGGCATCCGGCTGGTCGGCCTCGTCGTCGGCTTCGTCGGGGTCATCGTCATCTCGAGCGGCACCCTCGGGCAGCCTGGCGCCCTGGGAGAGGTGGGTGGGATCGTCGCCGTCATCGCAGCGTCGGCGGCGTACGCCACCGGCAACGTCTTCTTCGCGCGCCAGGTCCGCGGCCGGATGGATCCCACCGCGACGGCGCTCGGCCAGGTCGGCATCGCCCTGCCCATCGTCGTGGTGATCGCCTTCGTCGTGGACGGCGGCGTCACGGTCCCCGCCGTCCCACAGGCCCTCTTCGCGGTCGCGTGGCTCGGCATCGTGGGATCGGGATTCGCCTACCTGTTCTTCTTCCGGCTCCTCGCGGTGTGGTCGCCGACGCGCGTGTCGCTCGTCACCTACCTCATGCAGGTGGTCGCCGTCGCGCTCGGCGTCATCGTGCTCGGCGAGGCGCTCACCCTCGAGTTCCTCGCCGGCGCGATCCTCGTGATCGGCGGCATCGCGATGGTCAACGTCCGCTCGCTCCCCTGGCGCCGCGCGACCATCCCGGAGCCCTGACCCGCCGCGTCGGTCGGTGCCGGATCGGTCGGCGCGGCGTCAGTCGTTCAGGTCGCGCCTCCGCATACCCCACGCGCCGACCGCGATCCCACCCGCGGCGATGACCGCGCACGCGATCATCCCGGCCGGGTCCCAGACTCCGATCATCGGCTGGCCGAGGTGGGTCGTGAGCGCCAGCTGCTGGACCAGGTCCGGGAGCTTCAGGGCCGGCGCGAGCAGCCCGACGAGGAACGTCGCGATGACGAATGCCGCGACGAGCTCCGCCGCGAGCGACGTGCGCCACAGGCCGCCGATCGCGACGCCGATCCCGATCAGCGCGGCCGCATAGGCTGCCATCACGATCGTCCCGAGGACCGGTGTGAGGGCGTCACCCCCGGCGATGAGCGAGCCGATGCCGATGCCGAGCGCGTAGATCGCGGTCGTCACCGCCACCGCGAGGATCGCCCCTACGCCGCCCGCGATCGCCCACCGACTCCGGGCCATCGGTGCGGCAAGGACCGTCTCGAGCCGGCCGCTCGTCTCGTCGGAGGCCCACTTCCCGACGAAGGTCGCGGCCGAGAACCCGACGACGATGAGCCCCATCTCGACGAAGACGAGCTGGAGGAACCAGCCGGACGAGCCGAGATCGACGCTGGGGAAGATCGTCCTGATGACCTCCGCGAACGTCGGGTAGTCCGTGACGAGCTGATCCGAGAACGACCGACTCATCGCCGCGAGCATGAACCCGAAGACCCCGATCCCGATCCCCCAGCCGAGCGCGAGGGGCAGCTGGTCGCCGAAGGACCGCCCGATCGGCCCGTGAAGCCCGAGCGTGGCGCGCGGGAGCCCGGGGACAGGGATCCCGCTCATGACCCCGAGGTCGCGCCTGCTGAAGACCTCGACGCCCACCGCGAAGAGGACGACGGTCACGAGGAGGACGAGCCCGACCGACGGCCAGTCGAACTGGCCCGCGAGCGCGACGTGGTCGTACGTCCAGTGGAACCACGAGAGGTTCGCGACCCCGTCGAGGATCGGGAAGTACGGCGCATACCCCCCGACGAAGTAGGCACCGATGAGGACGACGAAGGCGACCCCGGCCGCGCTCGCCCGCCCGACGAGCGGGGCGATCGCGAACGCGACGGAACCGGCGGCGAGGCCGATGAGGCCGACCCAGACGGCGAACCCGATCGCGTTGATCGGCGGGATCTCGTCCCCGAGGGCGGCGTCACCGAAGGCGTACGACGAGACCACCGTGATGATCGCGAGGAACGCCATCGACAGGGCCATCGCCGTGACGTGCGCGGCGAGCTTCTCGAGCGCGATCCGTCGCTTCCCGAACGGCGCCGCCGCGACGAAGTCGAGACTGCCCCTGCGGGCCTCGCCCGCGAGCGTCGAGGAGAGCGCGAGGATCGACCACATCGAGGCGATGAACGCGAAGAAGGGACCGTACTTGTACGTGAGGAAGCCGCCCATCGTGTCCGGCCTCACGATGGGCCCGGCGATCCCCGCGATGACCGCCGGCATCGACGAGACGAGCGCGGCGATCTCCCTGCGCGCCTCCACGGACCCGTAGGCACTGCCCCAGGCCGAGCCGATGGCGAGCATGAATCCGGCGAGGAGGCCGGTCATGATGATGAACGCGAGCCGGGAGTCCCGGAGCGTCTTGCCGTAGATGCTCCCGAGGCCGTAGACCCGGCTGAAGGCGGAGATGCGCGGCCGCGACGTCACGAGCTGCGGCGCGCCGGTCTCGACTGCCATCCCGCTACCTCCCGGCCTCGCGCCCGTACTGCGCGAGGAACGTCTCCTCGAGGCTCGGCTCGCGGCTGACGAAGTCGAGCAGGTCGTAGCGGGCCGCGGCCTGCACGACCGGCGTGATCGCGCCGGAGACGCGCATCCGGAGCACGTGATCGTCGGCGACGACCTCGCTCACGCCGGGCAGCGCCTCGAACTCCGCGGCCGGCACCGCGCCGGCGAACCGGAGCTCCACCTGGTGGTGGGCGAGGTCCCGGAGGGCGTCGACCCGGTCGACCTTCGCGAGACGACCCTCGCGGATGATGGCGACGCGGTCGCAGCTCTTCTCGACCTCGGAGAGGATGTGGCTCGAGAGGAAGACGGTGGCGCCCCCGGCCACCGCCTCCCGGAGGATCTCGAAGGTCGTCTGCTGGACGAGCGGGTCGAGGCCGGAGGTCGGCTCGTCGAGGAGGAGCAGATCCGGCCTGTGCTGGAGCGCGATGACGAGCCCGACCTTCTGCTTGTTCCCCTTTGAGTACTCCTTGAACTTGCGCGACGGGTCGAGGTCGAGGCGCTCGACGAGCGACGCCTGGTACCCCGGGTCCACGCCGCCACGGAGGTTCGCGAAGTACCGGAGGGTCTGCCCGCCGGTGAGGCGGTCGTAGAGCGTGAACTCGCCCGGCAGGTACCCGACGCGCCGATGGATCGCGACCGGGTCCACGCGCGCCTCGATCCCGAAGACCTTCGCGCTCCCCGCGGAGGGTCGGATGTGGTCGAGGAGGACGCGGATCGTCGTCGTCTTGCCTGCGCCGTTGGGCCCGAGGAACCCGAAGACCTCGCCGGTCTCGACCGCGAGGTCCACCTCGATGATCCCGCGGCTCTTCCCGTACCACTTCGTGAGCTTCTCGGTCTCGATGATCGCGGTCATGGACGCTCCTTGTCAGGCGAACCAGAAACGCAGGGTGGGCGCATCGACGAGCTCGAACGAGCCGGGCAGGAGCCCGAGGATCCGCTCGATCGCCTCGTCGTACGCCGCGATGGACCGCTCCACGTCCGCGACCGGCACGTCGCCGTCGAGGCACGCGAGGAAGAGCCGGCCGAGCGCCTCGCCGGACCCGATGAGGAGCGCGAGGAGGACCTCCGCCGCGTGGTCGGGAGAGGTGGCGGTGAAGATGCCCTCCGCCGTGCCCTGGCGCACGACGCCCGCGAGCAGCGGCGTGAGGCGCGCCACCACGCTGCGCTCGAGCCGGTCCCGGACGACCGTGTTGTGGTCCGCGTACCAGCTGCGCTGGATGGCGACCATGAGGTCCTTCCGCTCGGCCTTCCGCCGGCCGGCCTCGATGAACGTCCCCTGCAGCTTGGCGAGCGCGGGGATGTCCGGATCGGCCGCCACCGGGACGATCGCCGCCATGAGGGCATCCGCCATCCGGTCGATGAGCGCCTCGAGAAGGGCGCCCTTCGAGTCGAAGTAGTGGTAGAAAGCCCCCCGGGACGCATCGAGCTCGTCCAGGATGTCCTGGATGCTCGTCTCGTCGTAGCCCTTCGTGCGGATGAGGTGCTCCGCCGCGTCAAGGAACGCGTCGCGGCGGACGGCGTGGGCCGTGGGATCGAGGGTGCGTGCCACAGGGTCCTCGATAGTCAGACCGACTGTCGGTCTGACTATACGCCCGTGACGGCCGGTCGCTGGCTGGCGCGGTCGTCGGCCCCTTCGCGTCAGGCGTCGAGGATCGTCGGCGGCCGCGGCAGGGCCGGCTCGCGCTCGTGCGAACGGATGGAGCGAAGCCAGACCGCGCCCGCGAGCCCCACGGCCACGGAGATGGCACCGCCGAGCGCGACCGCGGCAGGGACACCGATCGTGGAAGCCACCGCCCCGGTCGCGAGGCCGCCGATTGGCGTGGATCCGACGAAGACGGTGGTGTAGACGCTCATGACCCGACCGCGGAGCCGGTCGGGCACGGCGACCTGGATCGTCGAGTTGCCGTTGGCCGCCATCGTGACGCCCCCGGCGCCGATGACGACGCCGAACACGACGGCGAGCCCCAGCACTCTGGTCGGTGCGATCGCGACCTCCGCGAGGCCGAGGACGAGTGCTCCCCCGACGATCGCCCAGGGATTAGCCCTGCCGCGGACGGCGAGGGCGAGCGCGGCGAGGACCGCTCCGACGCCGAACGACGACATGAGGACGCCGTAGCCAGCCGCTCCGGTGCCCAGCGTGTCCCGCGCGAACGCGGGGAACACGACGGTGAAGTTCATGCCCGCCGTGGAGACGGCCCCGACGACGACGACGGCGAGCAGCACGAGCGGTGTGCGGCGGACGTAGCGGAGCCCCTCGGCGAGGTTCTCCCCCACCGCCCGGACCGTGCCCGGCCGCGGACCGAGCTCGACCGAGCGAAGGTCTGCGTCGCGCATCGCGAGCAGGGCCCAGATGACCGCGAGGAAGCTGAACCCGTTGACGATGAACGCGATCCCGGTCCCGGTGATGGCGATCGTGAACCCGGCGACCGCGGGCCCGATCACGCGGGCAGCGTTGAACATCGCCGAGTTGAGGGCGACGGCGTTCGCGACATCCTCTCGACCCACCATCTCGACGACGAAGGACTGCCGGACGGGCATGTCGACCGCGTTGGCGCAGCCGAGCAGGAACGCGAGGACGACGATCATCCAGACCTGGACGACGCCGGCGAGCGTGAGCGCCCCGAGGACGAACGCGAAGGTCATCATCGCGACCTGGGCGGCGATGAGCGTCTGGCGCTTCGGGAGCGCGTCGGCGATGACTCCGCCGAAGAGCCCGAACACGAGGACGGGGACGAACTGGACCGCGGCGACGAGCCCGAGGTCGAACGGATTCCCGGTGAGCGTGAGGACGAGCCAGGCCTGCGCCATCGACTGCATCCACGTCCCGACGAGCGAGACGAGCTGACCGCCGTAGAAGAGCCGGTAGTTGCGGTGTCGGAACGAGCGGACGACAGCCGCCGACGCGATCGCCCGGCGCGTCATCGGTCGGCCGCGTCGAGCTCGGCGAGATGCTCGAGGAGGTGGGCGCGCCGGTCCTCTGCGTCCGCGATCATCGCGTCGATGCGCCCGGCCTTGTCCCGGAGCGTCGCGATGCGCCGCTCGGTCCGCTCGAGCGTGTCGAGGGCGAGTGCGCGCCGTTCGGCCGGGTCGTCGGTCACCCGGAAGCGCTCTCGGGCCCCGGCGCGCGCCTCTTCGTCCTCGAGGAGGCGCCCGATCTCGGCGAGCGAGAACCCCGCGTCGTCCCGGAGCCCGCGGATGAAGCGGAGCCGCTCCACGTCCGATGCGTCGTAGAGCCGGTACGAGCCCTGCGATCGCGCAGCCGGGCGCAGGAGCCCCACCTCCTCGTAGTAGCGGACGGCGCGCGTCGTCGTGCCGACCTCCGCGGCCACCTCCCGGATGCGGAGGAGCCGCGAAGCAGAGGCGAGCTCCGGCGTGCGGGTGGGCCCCGACGCGGGGAGGAGGGTGGGTCCGGGCGCGGAGGCGGGAGCCGCAGGCCTGACCGTGGTGGACACCCGACCATGATGCCACGACCTTCACGTTCGCGTGAAGGTAAGGGATGACGTGCCCCCCTCGCCCGCGGCTACGAACGGTAGGGGCGCCGCTCCCCCGCTCCGGTCGCGCACGGGTTCCCGAGGCCGTACTCGACCACGCCCACCGTGACGTCCGCGATGCACCAGAAGACCGTCTTGCCGCTCCAGCCGGCGGCCCGGTCGACCCCGGGATCCGCCCCGGCGTCGGCATCGACCGGATGGCGGCAGATCGACGGGCTGGTCGCGTGGTCGGCGAGCGCCGAGCGCAGCCAGGCCGCGTCGATCGAGCCCGGCAGAGCCACGTCCAGCAGGTCGCGCGCACGTCCGTACCGCACCGCCGATAGTCTCGCGTACCCTGGGTCCGCTTCGTGGGCGACCATCGCGTCGCAGATGTAGTGGTTCGTGTGGACGAGCGTCCCGCGAGCATCGAGGCCGGTCACCGCGGCCGCTGTCGCGCTTCCTTCGACGTTCGCGACTCCGCCGTCCGGCCAGGCGAAGACGGTGTTGTAGCTGCTCGCGCGGTCGGGGCGGAGCGCCATAGAGACCGCCTCGTCGAGCGAGGTCGCCGTGAGCTGCTCCCGCACCATGAGCAGGCGCGGCACGCCCACGCGGTCGTCGTCCGGCGACAGCTCGTTGCCGGTGAGCGACAGCCCCGCGTCGTTCCAGCCCACGCTGATCCACGGCCCGATGCCCAGGCTCAGCACGACCGGCTCGCCAGTGACCCGCCATTCGATCGCGACGATCTCGTCCTCGGATCCCGGGGAGAGGTCGTTGTCGTGGGCGACCCACAGGTGCCCGTCGGCCGTGAGCGGCGGCCCGACGACGATATCCGAGCAACGCCCGGTGACCGGCTCGCCCCCGGTAGCCTGCGAGGGTCGGACGGTCCAGATCTCCTCGATCGAGGCCGCGAAGAGCTCGAGCTCGTCTACGCCGGCCCCCTCGGCCGCGCCGTCGATCTCATCGACGAGCCACGCGGTGGTCGCCCGGGTCGCGTCGCGATGGAGCGCGGCGAGCGTGAGCTGGTCGTCCCGGGACCTCCCGGGCGGCACGTCGGCATCGATCGCCCGGACGGCCGCCCGGATCGCGGGGGCCGTCGCCGCACCGACCGCGCGGCCGACCTCGCGATGGGACCCGGCGACGCGGATGAGCGGGACCCGCCCGACGACCTGCCCCGGGTGGGCCCGGGCAGGCATCAGAGCCCCGCGCGGATCGCCGGCTTCGGTGGGAGCCGACGCTTCCCCTTCACGAGGTAGTGCGCGAACCAGTCGCGCACCTGCGCGATGTTCTCGACGCGCCGGAACGGCGTCCCCGACCGGCTGAGCTCGTGCGATTCGCCCGGGACGCGCATGAGCCGGACCTGGCGGCGCAGCGACCGCAGCGCGGTGAAGAGCAGCTCGGCCTGCGCGATGGTCGTCCGCAGGTCCTGCTCCGCGTGCTGGATGAGCAGGGGCGTCCGGATCCTCGACGCGTACGTGATCGGTGACTGGCTCCGGTAGAGGTCCGGGGCCTCCCACGGCTGCGCGCCGAAGTAGTCGCGGCCGAACTCCGGGCCGGCGATGTCACCAGTCCCCATGAGCAACGCGAGGTCATTCACGGAGCGGCACGTGATCGCGGCGGCGAACCTCTCGTCATGCCCGACGATCCAGCTCGTCAGGTAGCCGCCGTAGGAGCCGCCGGTGACGCCGAGCCGGGCGGGATCCGCCACGCCCTCCGCGACGAGGAGGTCGACGCCCGCGAGGACGTCGGCGGTGGGCCCATCGCCCCAGTCGCGGTAGTTGGCGCCGGCGAACGACTGGCCGTACCCATCGGACCCGCGCGGATTGCACGCGAAGACGCCGATCCCGGCGCCGGCGAGGACCTGCCACTCCCAGAACGGAGCGTGGCCGTAGCACGTCATCGGGCCGCCGTGGATCTCCACGACGAGCGGGGCGGGGGTCGCGAGCGCCGACCCATCGGGCCCGAGCGGCGGATACCACCACCCCTGGATCGTCCGCCCGTCGACCTCCCAGCGTCGCTCGACCGGGGTCGAGCACGCGATGTCGGCTGCGGTCGCGGCGTTGAGTCCCGTGACCGCCGAGAGGTCGAAACCGCGGCGCTGCCGGCCCTGTTCCACCGTTCGCTTCTTGGGCCTCCCGGCGCCGCCGACCTGCCCCGTCCAGATCTCGGCGAGCTCGGTCGCGGACGATCGCACAGCGGCGACACGCGTGCCGCCCGCCGGCAGCGTGACCGCATCGACGCTCGAGATCGCATGCTCGCCGGTCGTGAGCCGCTCGACGTCTCCGGACTCGAGGTCGAGGCGCCACAGCTCGAGCGCGCCCCACGCCGGGGCGAGGAAGAGCGCCGAGCGGCCGTCGTCGACGAGGATGAGCCGGCCTTCCTCGCCGATCGTCACGTCGCTGTTCACTCCGGCCCCGATCATGAGGTCGTGGCGCGCCGTGAGGTTGCGGCCGCCGTCCGCGGACGAGTCGGAGCCGTCCGCCGCGAAGAGCCACGCGTCCGTCCTGCTGCCGGCCGCGACGGGGACCCGATGGCCGAGGAGGGCGAGCGTCCGACCGTCGGGGAGCCACGTGGGGGCGTAGAAGACCTGGCGGCGACCGCCGGTGACCCGGACCGGCGTCGGGCGGCCGGGGCGCGCCGCCGCGTCGACGACCCAGACGTCCCCGTGCCAGCGGAGGTCCGCGTCGGGGGACCGGTCCGTCACGTACGCGATCCGGGTCCCGTCCGGCGACCATGCAGGGGCCTCGATCGGCCGCTCCCCCGCGGTGAGCCGATGGGCCGTGCCGGACGCCACGTCGACGACCCAGAGCTGCGATGCCGGGCCGTCGAGGAACCCGCGCCCGTCGAACTGGAAGGCGAGCCGGTCGAAGTACCGGTAGTCGCTGTGGGGAGGGTCGGTCGGCGCGCCGTCCTTGGGCTTCCCGCGGAGCCTGGCGTCCTCGTCGCGCGTCGCGCCGAGCGAGGAGCTCACGACCGCGAGGCGCGAACCGTCGGGCGACCACGCGAACGCGTCGACGCCGCGAGGCAGGTCCGTGAGCCGCCGCGCCTCGCCGCCCCGCGCGGGCAGGAGGTGGACCTGGACCGCGTCTTCGCGCTGCTCGGGAGCCCCGGGTGCGTCCTCGACCGCCG
>JBAWVU010000050.1:0-11015 GCA_037147135.1 Chloroflexota bacterium | reverse complement strand
GTTCGAGACGCCGCGTGCCGGTCCCAGGGGGAGCGACTCGTCGGCGAGCGGATAGCGCAGCCCGGATGTCGTCACGCCCTCGACGTCGTCACTCGCGGGCAGGAGCGAGACGAGGCCGCCGACGCGCCCGGGAAGGCCGAGCGTCGCCGGACCGCCGTCCGGCCCCGGCGCGACGAGCTCACGGACTCGGGTCCGCCCGTCGAGGAGCTCGATGGGTCGCCCTTCGAGACCCGGGTGCGCGAGGAGCCCGACGTTGGCGAGCGCATGGTCGAGCCGTGCGCCCCCGAACGCGCCGAGGACCGTGAGCTCGGTGGCGCCACGCCGGATCGCAGCGAGGAGCGCGAGCTCGGTGTCGGTCTCGTCCTTGTCGACGGCCGCCGTCTCGACGTCAACGCCGGCCATCGCGAGCCGCTCGACCTCGTCCGGCGCGATGGAGTCGGCATCGCCGACGAGCACGTCGACGGCCAGCCCGAGCGCCCGCGCCGCCACAGCGCCACCGTCGGCCGCGACGACGAGCCCGACACCTGTCTCCCAGCCCGGCCACGCCGCGTCGAGCGCAGCGCGGCTCGGCCGGTCGCCGTCGGCAACGATGATGGCCCGCATGAGGACGACACGACCTCCACCCGGATCGGGACGGAGGTCGGATGGACTCCCTTCGCCGGCATGACCCGGATCAGGTTCCTGAGGGTCTGCGGTCACCCGCACTCTCAGCGCCCTGCGGCGCTCCCCTGTCCCGCTCTGCTGTTCGTCGACGGCACCGCGCCGCGACCGTCGCCCCGCGGGGACGCCCCGCGCCGCGGCGACCCATCGATTCTACACCGCGTCTACACGCAAGCATCCGGGCGGACGCCTTCGCATGCGGACGCCTTGGCTGCGGACGCCTTTGCTAGACTCGCCGCGTGCCCGACATCCCGAACCACCCCGCGGTCGAGCGGGTCATCGAGGGGGCCGCCCGGAAGGGCGTCGCGCTCGACGTCCGCGTCTTCGCCGAATCCACGCACACGGCGGCCGACGCCGCCGCGGCCGTGGGCGCTGACCTCGGCCAGATCGTCAAGTCGCTCGTCTTCGTCGCCGACGGCGACGGAGGCCCGCGCACGTACGTCTGCCTCGTCTCGGGCCCGAACCGCGTCGACCTCGCGCGGCTCGCGGCCGTCGTCGGGGAGCCGGAGATCCGGCGCGCGTCGGCCCGCGAGGCGCGCGACCTCACCGGCTTCACCATCGGGGGCAGCCCTCCGCTCGGATACGTCCGACCCGTGCGCGTCGTCATGGACCCGGACCTCGGCAGGCACGAGGTCGTGTGGGCGGCGGCCGGACTCCCCACCGCGGTCTTCCCGGTCCCACCTGCGACGCTCCGGGCACTCGCGAACGCGGTCGTCGCCCCGATCGCAGAAGCGCCGGATCCGCCCGAGAACGGCGGTTCGACGGGACGCTGACCGCCCTCGGAGGCGCGGCAGGTGCCGTGTGATCGGCGCGTCGTGGCGCCGGCATGTGGACCAGCTGTGGATAACCTGCCCGTGCCGAGGCCGCCGACGCACAGGACGGTGGACAACGCGATTGACCGGCGGGCGGCTCCGGACTAGCGTCGTCGAAGACCCGAAGGGGCCGGACGTTGCTGAGGGCGGCGATGACATCAACGCCGACGCGGCGGTGAGGTTCCTTCGGGTCGCTGATTCCCGGTCGGCCGTGCTGCCCCTCGTCCTCGTCGCGGCAGGGATCGCCATCTTCGGTGCCGGCGTGGCCGTCCTGCGCTCGTTCGGCTCCGGCGTGCGGATCGGCCGTCTCCTCGCGGCGGCAGCGCTTTTCGGCATCGTCCGCTAGGCTCCGGCCATGATCCCCGGATATGCGCGCCGCGCGATCGCGAGCGCCCGATGACGACACCGGGCCCCGGCACCGGGCGGCCACAGGGCTCCCGGGCCGGAACGGGCCGCGCGCTCACGCTCGGCGCCGGCGCGATCGTCCTCGCGGCCGTCGTGTTCGTCGCGGTCGCCGCATTCCCGCGCTCAAGCGGATCCGGGTCGCCAGCAGCGTCGGCGTCGAGCGGTGGAGCCGCGTCGCCCGCTGCCCGTGGAGCCGCGGCCACGCCCACGGCGTGCGGCACGCCCGCGCCGGTCCTCGGCGCGGCGTCCGGTCTCTGCACCGCACCTTCCGCCAGTGCGACGGTGTCGGCGGCAGGATCGCTGCCGGCCGCGGCGTCGCCGTCGGGATCGTCAGGCTCGTCGCCGTCGCCAGCCTCGGGCCCGGCCGCCTCACCGTCCGGAGCCCCCGAGGTCGCCGCCCCGACCTCCGCCCGCGGGTTCAAGGTTCGCGCCACCGTCGTGCCGCTCGCGTTCCCTCTCCCGTCCACCGCCACCCACTCCTACGGCGACGCCTGGCGAGCACCCCGCGACGGCGTCGCCCGGAGCTACAACCAGATCCGCGGGATCGCAGCGGACGGCAGCTACCTGCGGGCGCACGACGGGTTCGACATCCTCGTGAAGAACGGGACGCCCGTGCTCGCGCCGTTCTCCGGCACCATCGTGGACGCGGCGACGCGCTGGAAGCCGTGGGACCCCGGTCGGTACGGGAATGTCGTCGTCATCGAGAGCGACGAGCCGACGAGCCCGGGCTACGTCGCCATCCTCGCGCACCTCTCGAAGACGTCCGTGGCGATCGGCGACCACGTGGAGCGCGGCCAGGTCGTCGGGCGCACCGGGCAGACGGGCAACGCGGTCGGCACCAAGCCCCATCTTCACATGGAGCTCCGGGCGCCGTTCCTCATCCGCTACGGCTACGCCGGCGTCATCCGGCGCCTGGATGTCTTCGACGCCGAGCCGTCGATCCGGGCGGCCGACCCTCGCAGCGTCCGGTAGAGGAGCACGCGAGACTCCGGCCACACCGCGATAGTACTTGCTGGCTGCTGTGCGGAACTGTGGGGTCGTGTAGACTCCGGGTGACAGGTTACCCCACAGGACTTCACAGTTCTTCATGATTCCCCCGATATCTCGCGATCCGGAGCCGACCCTCTCCGTCACTGACGCCGCGCACGTGCTCGGGGTCCACCCCAACACGCTGCGTGTCTGGAGCGACCAGGGGCGGATCCGGTCCTATCGGATCAATGCCCGCGGCGATCGCCGCTACCGACGTGACGACCTCGACGCGTTTCTCGAGGCGGCGGCGATCCTTCCGGCCGCCCCGGGCGGGCCCGACCTCGTGGCCCGGGCCGCCCACGCGGACACCGCGGCCGGCTCCGTCCTCGATTCCGGGACCGCCGCCGTGATCGCCGCGGTCCGCGACGAGCTCGAGACGGCCGCAGCGGTCGCCGGGAGCGAGGTCGGCGCGTCGGGGCTCGACAGCTCCCTCGCGAGGGCGATGCGGACCCTTCGCAGGCGACACGGCCACGCGTTCGCCGGGATCTGGGCGCGCGACGGCGACCGGCTGGTCCCGCGCGCGACCGACGGACGGCCGCAGCCACTCTCCGTGGGCGCCGCCGGCGGCTCCCTCCTCGCCCGCGCGCTGACGGCGGAGGAGGCGGTCGCGGAGGCCGTCGACGGACCCTCCGCGTGGCTCACGAACGGTGGCGACGCCGGCATCGCGTACGCGGCGGCGATCCCTGGCCCTGCCGGTCCGTGGGGCGTCCTCGTCGTCGCCGACGCGGAAGAGCGTGCGTCGCATCGGGCCCTGCTTCCCGCACTGGCGACGATCGTGGGGGGCATCGTGCGGACCGCACGGATCGTGGACGAAGCGACCCGCGGGCGCCGCCAGGCTGAGGCGCTCCGTCGCATCGGGGTGGAGCTGGCGGGCGAGCTCGACCTCGACCAGATCCTCGCCGCCATCCTCGAGCACGCCTCCAGCCTGTTCGGAGCCGACCGGACGGCCATCTTCCTCGGCAAGCCGGGCAGTCGCATCCAGGCAACGCACGCGCGCGGGCTGTCCGACTCGTTCGTCTCGGCGGTGAAGGTCTTCAACACGTCGTCGGTGCCGGCACAGGCCATCGCCGAGCAGCGGCCCGTGGCCGTCACAGCCTACTTCGATGACCGCCGGGGCAAGTGGCTCCGCGAGGAGCTCCTGGCCGAAGGGATCGATACCATCTGCTCGGCGCCGCTCTTCGACGGGGCCCAGCCGTTCGGCGTCCTCAACCTCTACCACGACATGCCGCACGCCTGGTCGGCCGCCGAGCTCGAGACGGTGGGCGCGTTCGCCGTCGAGGCGTCGGTCGCCATCCGGAATGCCCAGAACGCCACGCGGACGGAGGTCTGGGCCGCCCAGCTCCAGTCGATCCAGCACCTCGGCGGCCAGCTGGGCCGTCTCTCGTCCAGGTCGGAGATCGGCACCGCGATCGTGGCGGAGATGGAGCGTCTCATCGACTTCCACAACGTGCGGGTCTACCTGCTCACGGGCGATGAGCTCGGGGCGATCGCGATGCGCGGGAGAATCGGTGAGTACGGTGACGAATCAGCCGACGCGCTCCGCCTCAAGGTCGGCGAGGGGATCACCGGGTGGGTCGCGCAGCACGGCATCGCCCAGTACCTCCCGGACGCGGAGGCGGACCCGCGCACGATGACCATCCCCGGGACCGATTCGATCGAGGAGTCGATGCTGCTCGCCCCGATGGTCTTCGAGGGCAGCGTGCTGGGCGTCCTCGTGTTGTCGAAGCTCGGCCTCGATCGCTTCACCGAGAGCGACCTCCGGCTGCTCGTCATCTTCGCGAACGCCGCGGCACAGGCGCTCGCGACGGCCGAGGCGTCGGAGCGCCTTCGGGACCAGTCGGCGACGCTCGAGCGGCGGTTGCGGAGCCAGCGAGCGCTCCTCCAGATCACCGAATCGATCCTCAGGACGCTCGACGCGCGCGGGATCCTCGAGGGGATCACGGAGCGGCTCGGAGAGCTCGTGAGCTACGACAACGTCTGCATCGAGCTGCTCGACACCCGCACCGCGACGCTCCGGCCGATCATCGCGCGTGGGGTCGACGCCGACCGGTACATGCAGCCGTGGGCACCGGGCGAGGAGGGCGTCGCCACGTGGGTCGTGGCCCACGGCGAGCCGCAGCTCGTCGTCGACGAGCGCGCCGACCCGCGGGTCTTCATCTTCCCGGGGCAGGAGCCCGTCGACGGCAGCATCATCGCGGTGCCCCTGCGCGGCCCCGAGGGGGTCGTGGGCGTCCTCTCGGTCGAGCGGTTCGGCGTGGAGCACCGCTACGACGCGGACGACTTCGAGCTCGTCCGGCTGTTCGCGGGGCAGGTCTCGATCGCGCTGCGCAATGCCGAGCACTATCGGGCCGCCCGGGTGCAGGCAGAGACCGACGGCCTCACCGGCCTCCTCAACTACACGTCCTTCCGCGAGCACATCGGCAGGCTCGAGAGCGCAGCCACGACCTTCAGCCTCCTCGTCATCGACCTTGACGGGTTCCGGGCGGTGAACACCGCGTTCAAGCACCAGGGCGGGAACATCGTGCTGCAACGGGTCGCGGCGGCGATCCGGGCGGCCGCCCGCGATTCCGACGATGTCTTCCGATACGGGGGCGACGAGTTCGTCGTGCTGCTCCCGGCGGCCGACATGGTCGCCGCGCTCGCCGTGGCCGACCGGGTGCGACGCGCGGTCGCCGCCGTCGAGCCGCCGGCCCGGGCGGGCAACGGGCACATGCCGGCGATCACCGCGTCGATCGGGCTCGCGGCCTTTCCCGACGACGCGACGACCGCGGACGTGCTCATCGACGCGGCCGACCGGGCGACGTTCTACGCGAAGCGCGAGGGCGGGGACCGGGTCGCGACGGCCGCGGAGGGGCTGGAGATCGCCGACGCGTTCGAGCCGACAGGGCCGACGCCGGTCGACGCGTACGAGGACGACCTCGTCGAGATCGCGACCGGGGGAGCGGTCGGCCTGCGCCTGTAGGCGCGCCGCAGGCGCGAGCCCGGGCGATTCCGAGCGTCGCCGGCCCGGCAGCGAGCGGCCTCGCGCAGCGCGTCGCGGGCCCGGCCGCCGGCCGGGTATCCTCCGCCGGTGGAGCAACCTCTCTTGCCCCGGATCGTGCTCACCGTCATGGTCGCGGCCGCGCAGGCCGAACCCGACATCGCCGCGCGCAAGAACCTGCTGTACGCCGACGGGGTCCGGCGACACGGCGCCGACGCGATCCTCCTCGACGCGACGGCCCCGGCCGAGGCGCGGGCGGCGGCCCTCGCGGAGATGGACGGCCTCGTCCTCACCGGCGGCACGGACCTCGACCCGGCGCTCTACGGACGCCCGGACCAGGGCTCGAGGGAGATCGAGCCGGATCGCGACGCACTGGAGGCACAGGCGTGGACGGCCGCCGAGGCGCGCGGGATCCCCGTGCTCGGCATCTGCCGGGGCTTCCAGGCGATCAACGTCTTCAGCGGGGGGACGCTTGTCCAGGACGTCGGCGGGCACGCGGGCGCCGGATGGGGTCATGGTCCGGCGGCCACGCACCCGATCCGACTCGTCCCCGGCACGCGCCTCGCGCGGATCCTCTTCCCGACCGACCTGCGCGGCGGCGTCATCACGGTGAACACGTACCACCACCAGGCGGTGACGCGCGACGACCTCGCGCCGGGGCTCGTGGCAAGCGCGTGGGCATCGAGCCCCGCCGGCGACATCGTCGAAGGGGCCGAGGCGACCGGCGGGCGGCTCGTCCTGGGCGTGCAGTGCCATCCGGAACGGACCGAGTCGACCCCGGACGCGTTCGAACGACTCTGGCGGTCCTTCGTCGACGCGTGTCGGGGGCCCGCGCGGCGGTAGGCGGCGGTCCGCCCCCGCGCCGGGGGCCCGGGGCCTCGCGGGCCCCTACTCCTCGATCTCGCCGGGCCCCATCCGACCGGCCTCGATGACGCGCTGGAGGAACCGGCGGGTCCGCTCCTCCTTCGGGTGTCGGAAGATCTCGTCAGGCGTGCCCTCCTCGAGGATCCGGCCCGCGTCGAGGAAGCAGACGCGGCTCGCGATGTCGCGCGCGAACCCCATCTCGTGGGTCGCGATGACCATCGTCATGCCGCTCCGGGCGAGCTCGCGGATCACCGCGAGGACCTCCGCGACCAGCTCCGGGTCGAGCGCGCTCGTCACCTCGTCGAGGAGGAGGAGGTCAGGGAGCATGGCGAGCGCCCGGACGATCGCGACGCGCTGCTGCTGGCCGCCGCTGAGGCGGTCCGGGAACTCGCTCGCCTTCTCCTCGAGCCCGAAACGACGGAGGAGCTCCAGCCCCTCGGCCTCGGCGCGCCCGACTGGCTCGTGGAGCACCTTGCGCGGCGCGAGCGTCACGTTGTCGAGGACGGACATGTGCGGGAAGAGGTTGAAGGCCTGGTAGACGATGCCGATCCGCCGGCGGATCCGGTCCACCTTCACGCCCGGCGCGGTGATCTCCACGCCCTTGACGAAGATCCGCCCGGCGTCGATCGGCTCGATGAGATTCACGCAGCGCAGGAGCGTCGACTTGCCCGACCCGGACGCGCCGATCAGACAGACGACCTCGTGCTCGCCGACGACGAGGTCGATGCCCCGGAGGACCTCGAGCTTCCCGAACGACTTGCGGAGGCCCTCGATGCGCAGGGGCAGGGGGGCGCCCGTGGCGCCCATGTCGCCCGCGCCGCTCACCGGGCGCCCGAGAGCTGCCGCTTCCGGTCGCGCGCCACCAGCCAGTCGGTGAGCCGCGCGAGCGGGATCGTGATGACGATGAACACGAGGGCCGTCGCGATGTACGGCGTGAAGTTGAACGTCGCCGCCTGCTTGATCTGCGACTGCCGGAAGATCTCGACGACGCCGATGTACGACACGAGGACGGTGTCCTTCTGCAGGCCGATGAAGTCGTTGAGGAGCGGCGGGACGACCCGTCGGACGGCCTGCGGCAGCACGACGTGGCGGAGCGACTGGAAGCGCGAGAGCCCGAGCGATCGTGCGGCGGCGTCCTGGCTGGGATGGACCGAATCGATCCCCGCCCGGTAGACCTCCGAGACGTACGCCGAGTAGATGAGCGTGAGCGCGAGGACCGCGTAGAAGAACGGCTGGTTCGGAACGCCCGGGAGGCCGAGCCCCGGGATGCCGAAGCCGAGGATGTAGATGACGAGGACGCCCGGGAGGGCCCGGAAGATGTCGACGTACGCGGTCGAGAGGAAGCGGATCGGGACGAACGCCGGCCCCGGCAGGCTCCGGAGCACGGCGATGACCAGGCCGAACCCGAGGATGAGGACCTCGGCGATGAGGAACAGCTGGACGTTCACCCAGAACGCGCGGATGATCGACGGGAGTGACGACCAGAAGACCGGGCCGTTGAGGAACGACTTCTGGACCGCGGGCCAGCCCGGCGCGTTGACGACGATCCAGCCGATGACCCCGAAGACGACGACGGTGCTCGCGACCGCGATGAGCGTCGATCGGGCCGCCGAGCCGAGGCGGGGCGGCCCCGCGATCGGGATGGACGATCGACCCGGGCCGCCGGCGGGCGGACCCGGGTCGATCGCGCTGCCGGTCGGACCGGCCATCTCGATGCAGCTACCGACCGCGTGTCAGGGCGCGATGACCGGCGCGTTCACCTTCTCGGAGAGCCAGACCTTCGTGATCGTGTCGAGCGACCCGTCGGAGCGCATCCCGAGGAGGACCTGGTCGACGCACGGGGTGAGCGGGCTGTCCTTGGCGAGGACGAGGCTGAAGTACTCGCCGGCCTTGTCGGCCGGGGAGATGAACTGGCCGACGATGACGCCGTTGTCCAGCTGCGCGGCGGTCATGTAGAACGCGGTGGGGAGGTCGACGACGATGCCATCGATCTGGCCCGCCTTGAGCGCCTCGATCGCCGCGTCGTTCGTGTCGTAGACGGCGGGCTCCTGCGTGGGCGCGATGACGTTGACGATCGTGTCGTAGCTCGTCGTGCCGACCTGGGCGCCGAACTTGAACTTCTTCATGTCGGCGACCGTCTTCGCGGCCGCGAGGGGGCTGTCCGCCTTCGTGACGACGGACTGGTTGACGAAGTAGTACGAGCGGGAGAGGTCGACGACCTCGGCCCGCTCGGGCTTCCACGAGACCTGGTTGATGTCGAAGTCGAACGTCTTGGGACCGGGGGCGTACGAGTTGGTGAACGGGACGTAGACCCAGTCGACCTGGTCGGGCGTGAAGCCGAGCTTCATCGCGACGGCGTAGGCGACGGCGCTCTCGAAGCCGTTGGCGTTCGTCGGGTCGCCGAGCTCCCACGGAGCGGGGTTCGGATCGCTCGGCTCGAAGTACGGCGGGTAGGCCGGATTGTCGGTCCCGATCGTGAGCCTGCCGGGCGTGACGGTCGCGAGCGAGCCGGGGGCACAGGCCTCCGGGGTCGGCGACGGGGCGACCGACGGAGCGGCCGACGGCGCCTCGGACGCGGCGAGCGACGGGGCGGCGGTCTCGGGTGCGGCGGTCACGGGTGCGACCGATGGCGCGGCGCTGGGCGCCGGCGTCGGCGAGGCGGCCGAGGTGCAGGCCGCAGCGACGAGTAGCGTCGCGAGCGCGATGGCGGCGGGGCGGAACAGGGTTCGCATGGTGATCGGTCCTCCTGCGGGTCGCGTCGAGTGTAGCGACCGCCCGGGTGCCGCAGGGCGGCCCGTGACGGTCATGTCCGCCTGATGGTCACCGGGCGGTCGTCCGTGAGGTCGAGACGGGCGCCGGCGTCGCCCTGGTTCGCGGCGAGACAGAGCCGTCCAAGGGAGTCCTCGTACAGGAGGAGCTCCCCGAACGGAACCCGTCCGAACGTCTCCTGCCACGGGACGATCTCCGTCCGCATGGCGCCGTGACGGTCGGGGAACTCGACGGCGAGCGGGGTGCCGTCGGCGACCTCGCCGAGGGCGGCGGTCAGGTGGACCGGCCCGCCCGCGAGCTTGACGTTGCCGAACCCGTCGACGTAGACGACGGCCGAGGCCAGCTCGCCGTCGCGGGCGAGCGGCTCCGGGATCCGCAGCCGGACCAGGTCGGCGACGTCGATCGCGCGGCCGACCTTCGCGAGCGGGACGCCGCCGGCGAGGTGGGCGGCGACCGGGGCGAAGATGTCCCGGCCGTGGAAGCTCGACGTCACGTGCGGGAGGTGGTAGGTCGGATCGTCGAGGACGACCGCGGACACCGCGCCGCCGAGCCGGTCGGCGGCAAGGAGCAGGAGGCCGTTGTCCGGGCCCACGAACGTGTCCCCGCGGCCGACACGCACCGCGATGGGGAGGCGCTCGGTGCCGACTCCCGGGTCCACGACCGCGACATGGACCCCGACGGGGAGGTAGGCGACAGCGGCCGCGAGCGAGACGGCGCCGTCGCGGATCGCGAACGGCCGGATGGTGCGAGTGAGCTCCAGGACGCGGGCACTGGGACAGATGGAGAGCACGACGCCGGCGCAGATCGCCGCAGACGGATCGCGATCCCCGAAGTCGGTGAGGATGGAGACGAAGGGGCGGTCCATGTCGCGCATCGTAGCGGGCCGCGGGCGGGCCGGTCGTGCCGACAAGCTCCGGGACGACCGAAGCGACGCCCGGAGGAGTACGGGCGCCGCTTCAGAAGTCGACTGCGGGGACGGGGAGGAGGGAGGATCCGGACCCGCTGCCGTGACGATGTGCACCTGTGGCGCCGTCGGTACTGAGCCGTCGGCACAGATGAGACGACCGGCCCTCGCCATGTGTGACGCCGCTGCGGCGCGGCGCATCTCGACGTGGCCGCTAGACTCGCCACGTGCGTGTCAGGACGCTCCAGCTGCGCCTCCTCGCGGCGGGTCTCGTCGCGCTGTGGGCCCTCGCCGCGGCGCTCGTCGTGCTCGGGTATCGCCCGGGCGGCCCGCTCGACCTCGTCGTCGGGATCGCGGCCGCCGTCCCAACGATGGTCGCGGTCGTCGTCATCCTGCGGCAGCGCACCCTCCGCCTCAAGTCTGCGCAGCGCATCCCGCATGCTGGAGAGCAGTCGGCCGGTGGCCTTACGGGTGAACGTCAATTGGACGGGATTGAAGTAGCCATCCATCGGCTGGGGATTCGGCGCAAGCGCTGGCGCGCCGGCAACGCCGGGCACGGGAACGAAACGCAGTCGGCCGCCCGACCCCTCGG
>JBAWVU010000049.1:0-11250 GCA_037147135.1 Chloroflexota bacterium | reverse complement strand
ACTACACCGTCTCCTCGGGACCCGTGGAGACGGTGTAGTCGACGGCCGTGGTGCCCTTGGGGACCTCGATGCCAGCGCGCGGGTCCTGCGCGACCACCGACCCGTCCGGCACGACCGGATCGGGATGTTCCGACCGGACGCCGACCTGGAGCCCGGCGTCGTCGATGAGTCGGAGGGCCTCGGACTCCGTCTTCGCCCGCAGGTCGGGGACGGCCACCAGCTCCTTTCCGGACACGACCGTCAGGCCGACGCGGGAACCGGCCGGGACGTTCGTGGCCGCCGGCGTGTCCTGGTCCACGACCGTGCCCTCGGCCTGGTCGCTGCTCTTGACGAACGCCTTCTGGAAGACCTCGATCCCGAGGCCGGCCGCGACCTTCTCGGCATCCGCATAGGCCGTGCCGACGAACGACGGCACGGCCACCTGGCCGGGCGGCGGCGTGGCGCCGCCGCCACCCGAGAGGAGCCGGAAGCCGAGGAGCCCGGCGGCGACGAGGACGACGAGACCGAGGAACCCCGCCACCCACGGCCACGGGCTGAAGCGACGGGGCTCGTCATACTCCGGCTCGCGTGGCCCGGCCCCGATCGGTCCCCCAGGACCGCCCGCGCCGCCCGCATACGCGTCCGGCGGGTACGCGGGGCGCGCCGGGACGCCGAGGGGCACGGGTGGCCTCCCGGCCGGGGAGGTGGAGCCCGCTGACGCGGGTGACCACCCGGCGGGCACGTCTGTGCCGGCAGCGCGCGCGACGCCCGCCGTGGCCGCGGCCGCGGTCGCGGTCGCGGCCGCTGCGGCCGCGGCCGCAGCGTCGCCGCCCGGCGCCGAGGCGGTCCGGTCGGCGAGGAACCCGCGGAGCGCGGCCGCCATCGCGGCGGCACTCTCGTAGCGAGCGGCCGGGTCGCGGTCGAGGGCCCGCAGGTCGATGACCTCGAGCGCGACGGGGATGCCGGGGCGGATCTCCGACGGCGGCGGCGCATCCGTGCGCACCCGTGCGACCGCGACGGCGGCGGCGCTGTCGCCCTCCCACGGTCTCCGCCCGGTGAGCATCTCGTAGAGGACGATGCCCAGGCTGTAGATGTCGGAGGCCGGCGTCGCCTGGGCACCCTGCGCCTGCTCGGGGCTGAAGTAGTGGACCGAGCCGAGGGTCGTGCCCGGGAGGGTGAGCTGCGCTTCTGCGAGCGCGCGGGCGATGCCGAAGTCCGTCACGCGGACGCGGCCGTCCATGGAGATGAGGATGTTGCCCGGCTTCACGTCGCGGTGGACGAGGCCGCTGGCGTGGGCGGCCTCGAGCGCGTCCGCGACCTCCGCCGCGATCCGCGCGGCCTGCCGCGGCGGGAGCGACCCGTTGCGCCGCAGCAGCGAGGCCAGATCCTCGCCCGCCACGAGCTCCATGACGATGTACGGGCCTTCCTGCGACTCGCCCGCGTCGAAGACTCCGACGACGTTCGGATGGGCGAGCGACGCCGCGGATTGCGCCTCCTGGCGGAAGCGGACGACGAAGTCGGGGTCACGGCCGTACTCGGGCCGCATGAGCTTGACGGCGACGTCGCGCCCGAGTCGACGGTCGCCGGCGCGCCAGATCGTCGCCATGCCGCCGTCGCCGATCGGCTCCAGCAGCTCATAGCGACCGTTGAGGACCGTCCCGATCTCCGCCAACCGTGATCCCCTCGTGCTCGTTCCCGCCTCATCGTGCCGGCCCGACCCTGTCGCGCGCCGCGGCCTGCGGCGATCCGGGCCCGACCCGCTGTCACCGGCTGCGGACCGGACCCTCTGTCACCGGAGGTCGAGCGACCGCAGGTACGCGCCGAACTCCTCGCCGATGTCCGGCCGGGCCAGCGCGAGCTCGACCGACGCCCTCAGCCACCCCATCGTGGTCCCCGCATCGTAGCGGGTGCCCTCGAACGCGTAGCCGTAGACCTCCTGCTCCTGCATGAGGGCCTGGATCGCATCGGTGAGCTGGATCTCGCCGCCGGATCCCCGCGGGGTCTGCTCGAGCTTGTCGAAGATCTTCGGCGTGAGGACGTACCGCCCGATGATCGCGAGGTCGGAGGGGGCGTCCTCGGGGGCGGGCTTCTCGACCAGGCTGCTCACCCGGTAGAGGCGCCCCCGGTCGTCAGGGTCATCCGTCGGCTGGCCTCCGATGACGCCGTATCGACGTGTCTCCTCGTGCGGGACCTGGGTCACCGCGACGACCGACGCGTGAGTCTTGTGGTACGCGTCGATGAGCTGTCCGATGCAGGGGCGATCGCCCACGACGACATCGTCGGAGAGGATGACCGCGAACGGCTCGTGGCCGACGAGCTCCTTCGCCACGAGCACCGCGTGGCCCAGGCCGAGCTGCTCCTTCTGCCGGACGTACGCGATCTGGGCGAGGTCGCTGATCCGACGGATCTGCCTGAGGTGCTCGATGTCGCCCCGCTCCTCGAGGACTCGTTCGAGCTCGAGCGAGAGGTCGAAGTGGTCCTCGATCGCCCGTTTGGTCCCGCTCGTGATGATGATGACCTGCTCGATGCCGGCGGCGACGGCTTCTTCGACCGCGTACTGGATGACGGGCTTGTCGACGAGCGGCAGCATCTCCTTGGGCTGGGCCTTGGTCGCGGGCAGGAACCGCGTTCCCAGGCCGGCTGCCGGGAAGACCGCTTTGCGGACGCGCATGGGACCTCGGGTGGGGTCGGGGCGGGGTCGGCGCTGACCGATCCCGATACGTGCTGAGTATATCGGCGGGCTGGTCCGGACCCGCCCCAGGGCAGGTCCCGGCAGACTCACTGGCGGGGGTCAGGCCGGCGGACCGCCCGGCGCGCTCGTCCCCTGCGATCCGCCGGATCCCCCGGGTCCTCCGGGTGCGGCCGGCCCGCCGGGGCCGTCCTGCGGTCCGCCCGGGGGCCGCGGACCCTCGCGCCAGCCATCGCGGTGCCGCGGTCGACCGCGCAGCGCGCCGATGAGGAGGCCGACGCCCGGGATGATGAGGAAGAACGGCCAGATCTTCTGCCAGTCGAGGTCGTAGTAGTTCTCGGCGAGGAAGACGCCGCCGAGGAAGACGAGGATCGAGCCGCCGATGAGGCCACCGGTCTTCTGGCCCGGCTCCCCGATCGTGAGCGAGCGGAAGAGGATGAAGGCGCCTGGCACGATGAGGAAGAACGGCCAGACGAGGCCCCAATCGACGTGAAGCTGATCTCGCAGCAGGAAGACGAGTCCCAGCCCGATGAGGAAGACGCCGCCGACGATGGCGCCCGCGCGACCGTCCCGATCCGACATCGACCGACCTCCCTGGGTACACCTGCATCGTGAGTCTACGGGCCCCGGTCCAGCGGCGCCGGCCGGCATCGACGGGCCCGGGGCCGTCGGCGAGTGCCCGCGGTTGTCAGATCGTGGCGGCCGGCTCGTCCGCGGTGAGCATCGGCCCTCCGCCACCGGACAGCTGGACGAGGACGCCGCCGGCGAGGACGAGCGCCCCGCCGACCAGCTGGAGCGGAACGATCCGCTGGCCGAGGAGCGCGGCGGCGAGCGCGACCGCGATGACCGGCTCGAAGAGCAGGAGGATCCCCGTCCTGGTCGGTCCGATCGACCGGATCGCCGAGAGCACGAGGATCCCGGGGATCGCGGCGCCGACGATGCCGAGGAGCGCGACGACGCCAAGGAGCCGCGGCTCGCCCAGCGGGGTCGCGAGCTCGGTCATTCCCCCGGCCATGATCCCGACGGCGATGGTGAAGAGCACGGACGAGCCGAAGACGCCGAGCTGCGCCTGGTCGGGCGGGACGTGGCGGAACCCGACCCGACCGATCGTGAAGTAGGCCACCTGGCAGAGCGCCGCGACGAGCGCGAGGAGGATCCCGAGGCCATCGACGCGGAGGCCATCCGACGGCTGGATCTGTCCGAGGACGACGAAGGCCATCCCGGCGATCGACAGCGCGAGCGCGGCGGTCCTCGTCCGCGTGAGGCGCTCGCCGTGGAAGAGGACCCCCGTCACCGCGAGCATCGCGGGGTACGTGTAGAAGGTGATGAGCGCGACCGCCACGGTGATGCGCTCGAACGCGGCGAAGACCGTCAGGTTGAGGGCGGCAGCGGCAAGCCCGGCGAGGAGCAGGAGGACCGCGGAGCGCCGGTCCAGCCCGGCGAGCGCGAACGGACGGCCCCGCGCCACGAGGATCCCGACGAAGATGACGAGCGTCGCGGTCGCCATCGTCGAGCGCCAGACGACGAGCCCGAACGGTGTGAGGCCGAGGTCATAGGCGACGACGGAGAAAGGTCCGTTGACCGCGAAGGTGGTCGCCGCGAGGACCGCGAGGGCGGAGCCTGCGAAGACTCGGCTGCGGGGCTGCACCGCACGATCGTAGCCCGCGGGGGCCGACCTGGACGCCGGCGCGCGGTGGTCAGGCAGTCTCGACGGGATCGGACCCCGCTCGCCGGCGGAGGACGATGCGGGTGAAGGGGATGCGGAACTCCGAGAAGACTTCGATGCTCACGAGGAACCCGGCGAAGAGGAAGCAGACGGCAAGGAGCTTGCCGACCCCGGAGAGCTGGGTGGATCCGAAGCGGTTGAGGCTGTCCGTGAAGGCCGGGATGAACGCACCGATCGCGATGAGGATCGTCGCGGGGACGCGCGATCCGGCCTTGCCGGCGCGGATCGCCCGCGCGGCGCCGGGGAGCGACGCGACGAAGTCGACGGCGAACGCCACCGGGGCGATGAGCAGGTTGTAGAGGAACCGGCCGCCGGGCTGATGCCGGTCGAGCGAGTAGTGGAGCACGCGCTTCTTCGGCATGAACACGTAGAAGGAGAAGAGCGCGCCGAGCGCGAGCGAGAACGCCCCGGTGACGTTCATGAACGGCGTGAGGAGCCGGAGGTACCCGGGCATGATCGCGGCCGTCGGGACGCCCGTCGCCGCGTCCACCGCGTAGCCGGGCGGCGGCAGCTGCACCGTCACGGTGAAGACGAGCGCGAGGAGCGAGGCGCCGACGACGGCGATCGCGGCGAACCGCGGCCACCGCCCGTCCTCGCGGTACGTGGCGATGGCGACGGCGACGGCGAGGATCAGCGCGGCAAGGAAGTAGAGGATCGGCGCCGATCCGGCATTCGCGTACTGCTGCGACCGCTGGGCGAGGAACGTGAAGAGCCCCGCGAGGACGAGCGCGGATGCGAAGGCGTAGCCGAAGCGCGTCTTCCCGAGGAGGAACGCGGTCCCCAGGCCCAGCCAGCCGGCGGTGAAGACAGCCCCGGTGAGATACCAGGTCTTGTAGAGCGGTTCGCCCCAGCCGTTCGCCGCCCCCAGCGCCTCGCTGCCGGCCCCGAGCGAGAACCAGAGCATCCCGAGCGCCCATGCGAGCTGGAACGCGCGGCGACGCACGCGCCACTGGTCGAGGACGGCGAGGAAGAAGAGGAAGGCGACGATCGCCGTCAGCGAGGTGAGCGTGAGGCGGATGTCCACGATCCGGGCTACTCCAGTCCGCCGGCGGTCCGGTCGGCGCCGAGCCGGGTCGGCCCGGACGAGCTAGGCGGGGACGAGCTCGTGGTCGTCCCGGTGGAAGCCGTCACAGAGGCCCCAGCGGGATGGATCGCCGGGGACGGCGATCGGTCGCATGATCTCGCGGACCTCCGACCGGCGGCACCAGAGATAGCTCTTTCGGCGCATCCACGCCCGGACGTGTGACGCGTCGGCGTGGAACTGGTGCGGCCCAGGATTGATCGACGCCCTCGTCGCCCAGGACGGCGGCGTCTCCGTCGCCACGATGTCGAGGATGCTCACGCGCATCGGCAGTCCGTCGATCGGCTCGTGGCAGCCGGCACAGCGCACGGCGCTCGTGTCGTGGATGACGGTCGGGATCCGGATCCCCAGGATCTCCATGGCGGCGCCAGCGTAGCAGGTCGGCTCGGGGCGCCGGGCCCGTCGGTGGTCGGGACGACTTCGGGAGCCGCGCCCGTCACTGGTACCCCCAACCGGATTCGAACCGGTGATCTCCACCTTGAAAGGGTGGCGTCCTGGGCCTCTAGACGATGGGGGCACGACCCCCGGAGTCTAGCAGGGACGTCTCCGCGGCCGGCCTGCGCGAGAGGTCGCGGCGGCGCCTGCGACCGACGCGGGGCCTGTCGCGGATCACCCTCGCCAGAGGAGCGCGAGGATCGCCGCCGTCGCGAACGCGCCGAACGCGGCGAGGAGTGCGACGCCGCCTCCGAGCGCGGCGACGAAGGAGCGGCCGCCCGCGCCCGCCCTGCCGGCCTGGTAGGCGCGCACGAGCCCGGCGATCGCGAGCGCGAGGAAGGCCGCGCCGAGGATCGCGGCACCCGACGCGAGCAGCGGGATCTGGTTCGCGTCGCGGACGGTCAGGGCGTAGACGAGGTAGGCGACGGAGCCCAAGAGCGCGATGCCGATGAAGACTCGCGTCGGCGTCAGCCTGATCGGACCGAGATGCGGCCCCACGCGCACCGTGGCGCGCCCGCCGTCCGGCCGGCGCGGCGTCACCTGGGACCGCTGGTCGTAGCGGCCGCTCACGGCGCCTCCGGACCCGGGCGCGTCGCTCCGCCGACCGCGCCCGGACCGGACCGGCTGCGCCGCGCCGGGCCCTCCCGGTGCCGTTCGACCGGCGACGGCCCGGAGCCATGCCTGGAGCGGTGGTAGACCGCGACGTTGTGGCTCACCCGGGGCCGTGCCAGGCCGTCGCCGAGGGCGGACCCGGCCGGCCCGAAGGCGATCCCCAGGATCTCTCGCCCCTCGTCGAGGTCGGCGAACGTCCAGAAGCAGTGGAGCACGCGGATCCGGAACCCATTGGTGAGGAACCAGCCGTCGCGACGGCTCCACGCGAAGGCATCGTCGGCGATCTCGGGCCGCATGCGCGCGTGGTCATCGCGCCCGTAGTCGTGGACGACGAGCAGCCGTCCACCGTCGCGCAGGACGCGGTCCGCTTCCGCGAGCTCGTCCGGGCTCGGCCCGCGGAACGCCGAGTGCGCCACGACGATGACGTCCGCACTCGCATCGGGGAGGCCGGTCGCGTCCGGCTCGCCGGCGATGACGGCAACGACGGGGGGGAGCGCGGCGCCGGGAGCATCGGGCGCGCGCGCCGCCCCTGGGCGGTCCACCAGCGTGAGCCGTGCGCCGAGGGCCGCGAGGCGACGCGCGAAGTGGCCGCCGCCCGCATCGAGCAGCACGACGGGGCGGTCCGCGATCGGACCGAGCGCCTCGAGGGCGCGCGGGATCTTCCCTTCGACATCGAACGCGGCGAGGAGGCGGTCGGCGTCGCCGGCAGGCGGGAGCGGAAACGAGGTATCTGTCACGACCGCACGAGTGTACCCGCGGCCCGGGCGGAACCGTCGGAGGTCAGCCAGCGGGCCGGGCGCCGCGCCGGGGGCTCCGGGCGTTGCGCGGGTCGCCGTCGACCGGGGGTAGCCGGGCATTCAGCCGGTCGCGAGGACGACCCCGTCCCGCGGCCGGACGGTGAAGGAGAGCCGAGGGCCATCGAGCGCGGCCTCGCCCACCGTCGCGGTCCCGCCGAGGCCGGTCCAGCGTTCCTCGACGATCGTCCGGCCGAAGAGCTCCGGGACGTCCACGGCGACGCGGGCTTCCACCTCGCCGGCGTTCACGGCGATGACGACGGTCTCGCCGTCCAGGGTCCGCGCGTGGAGGTGGCAGTCGCCGACCGCCGCAACGGTCCGGTACGACCCGTGGCGGAGCGCTGGGCGTGCGGCGCGGAGCGCGACGGCGCCGCGGACGTGCGCGAGGAGGTCCGTGTCCCACGCGGCCGGGTCCGGCGGGAAGGCGCGGCGAGAATCCGGGTCCGGGCCGCCTTCCATCCCCACCTCGTCACCGTAGTAGATGCACGGCGCACCGGTCAGCGTCATCTGGAGCAGCGTCGCGAGCCGGAACGACGCGCGGTCACCGCCGGCAAGCGTGAGGAATCGCGGCGTGTCGTGGCTCGAGAGGAGGTTGAGCTGGACCGCGACCACGTCCGGGTCGTAGGCACCGTGGAGCTCGCCGAGCCGCGCCGCGAACGCGGCCGCGTCCATCGGCCGGACGTGCTCGGTGTACTCGTGGTGGAACCCGAGGATCCGGCGGTCGAGGTGCCGCCCCGTGACGAACCCGAGGATCGCCTCCGTGAGCGGGTAGCCCATGAGGGCGTCGAAGCGATCGCCGGAGACCCACTCGGGCGCGACCCGCCAGATCTCGCCGACGATGTACGCCTCGGGGTTCACCGCCCGGACGCGACGCCGGAACTCGCGCCAGAAGCCGGGGTCCGCGATCTCCTCGGGGACGTCCAGGCGCCACCCGTCGATCCCGAACCGGAGCCAGTGCTCGGCGACGGAGAGGAGCATCTCGCGGACGTGCGGTTCGGCGGTGTCAAGCTTCGGCAGCGCGGGGAGGTCCCACCATGCGCGGTACCCGAGGACCTGCTGGCTCGCGAGCCCGGACGGCGTGCCCGCCTCGCACAGCCGCGCGATCTCCGCCATCTCCTCGGGCGTCGGGTACGCACGGAGGTGCCGCTCCCCGGAGAGCACCGCCTCGTCGAGGTGGAACCAGCCCCGGTACGGGGACGCGGCGCCGGCCTCCACGACGTGGTGGAACGGCCAGAACCCCCGGCCGGTGTGGTTGAAGACGCCGTCGAGGACGATCCGCATCCCGCGGGCATGAACGGCATCGCTGAGCTCCCGGAGCGCGGCGTCGCCACCGAGCAGCGGGTCGACCGCGAAGTAGTCGTCCGTGTGGTAGCGGTGGTTGGAGGCGGACGTGAAGACCGGGGTGAGGTAGAGGGCCGTGACGCCGAGGCCGCCGAGGTAGTCGAGCCGCTCGACGATCCCCAGGAGGTCGCCGCCCTTGAAGCCCGCCGACGTCGGCGGGGCGGACCACGGCTCGAGCGGACCCGGCTTGGCGACGCGCGGGCTCGACGCGAAGCGGTCCGGGAAGACCTGGTAGAAGACGGCGTCCCGGACCCAGGCCGGGGTGTCGACGCTCATGCGTGAGACGCTCCGTTCATGACGGCGCCCGGACGACCGCGAGGGCCTTCCGGGCGCAGGCAGCGCTGGTGCCGGCGACGCGACCGCGGCGGCCGTCCGGGCGCAGGTGACATGCCTGCGGCCGGCTCAGCCCTTCACGCCGCCGATCGCGAGGCCCGAGACGATGTACTTCTGCGCGAAGAAGTACACGATCGCCGGTGGGAGAGCGACGAGGATCGAGAACGCCGCGAAGAGCGACCATGGCGTGGTCCGAGCGTACTGGCCGACCATGCTGTAGAGCGCCATCGCGAGCGTGAAGTCACTCGGCTTCGTGAGGAACATCCAGCTGAAGTAGAACTCCGTCCAGCCGCCGATGAAGCCGAGGAACGCCGTGACCGCGAGTGCCGGCGTGGCGAGCGGCAGGATGATCTTGACGAAGGTCTGGTTGCGCCCGGCGCCGTCCACCGAGGCGGCCTCCTCGAGCTCCTTGGGGATCGTGTCCAGGTAGCCCTTGAGGTTCCAGATCGAGAACGGGAGCAGGCCGGACGTGATGGCGAGCATGACGCCGAGCTGCGAGTTGCGCAGGTTGAAGTTCCCAAGGAGGTCGCCGAGGATCGGCACCCCGGTGAAGTCCACCGTGATCCGGTTGAGGAACACGAAGAGCGGGGCGAGCGTCGCGACGGCCGGGAGCATGAGCACGCCGAGGATCGCGATCATGAGCACCGACCGGAACCGGAAGTTGAAGCGCGAGAACGCGTACGCGGCGCTCACGCCGATGAGGATGCTGAAGAGCGACGTGAGCGACGCGATCTTGAAGCTGTTGAACGCGAGCGTGATGAAGTCGACCGGGTTGCTCGTGGGCTTCTGGATCACCTTGATGAACGAGTCGAGCGACGCGCCCGGCGGGATGAGGTTGAGCCCGTCGGGTCGCGAGAGGTTCCGGGGATCCAGCGCCATGCTGAAGATCCACAGGACCGGGAACATGACCGTGAACAGGATGAGCAGGCAGATCGCCTGGAGGATGAGCTGGCGTCCGAGGCTCGGCTTGTCGCGGCCGTGCGTCTTCTTCACCTTCACGGCGGCCGGGGCGGGGGCGGTCACGCTCGCCATCGTCGGGCCTCCTTCATCGTGGGCTGCGAGACGGGATGGGAGCGCGGCCTACTCCACATAGCTGGCCGTCGCCTTCGCGAGCCTGTTCGTCACGAGCGTCAGGGCGAGGAGGATGAAGAACATGATGACGGCGAACGACGCACCCACCCCGAAGAGCTGACGCTCGTTCACGAGCTTGTACGCCTGCGTCACGAGAAGCTCCGTCCTCCCGAAGGGGCCACCTCCCGACATGAAGTACGCGAGGTAGAACAGGTTGAACGTGATGACGAACCCGTAGATCGAGTACGGAAGCATCGCCGGCCGGAGGAAGACGACGGTGATGTTGCGGAACTTCTGCCACGGGCCGGCTCCGTCCATCTCGGCCGCCTCGTAGAGCTCGTTCGGGATGCTCTGGAGCGCGCCCGTCGCGACGACGGAGAAGAGCGGCCACCCCAGCCACGTGTTCGCGAGGAGCATCGCGAAGTACGCGAGCGGGAGCGGCAGGAACCCGATCGGGTCGGCTACCTGCTGGAGCCAGTCGATCCGGAAGACCTCGGGCGGGATCCGGAAGATCGTGCCGACGGCCTGGAGGAAGAGGTTGATGGCGCCGCTGTCGGCGTCGTACATGTTCCGCCAGACGGTCGCGACGATGATCGGCGGGATCACGACGGGGATGATGAAGAGCGCCCGGTAGACCCGCTTGAGCCAGAGGCCCCTGGTGTTGAGCAGCAGCGCGATGGACACCCCGAGGACGAGGTGGATGGCCGTGTTCGAGAGCGCCCACCAGAAGTTGTAGAGCAGGAGGCGGACGAACTCGTAGTTCGGGATCTGCAGCTTGCTCGTGAGGACGTTGACGTAGTTCTGGAGGCCGACCGTGTCGGGAGGCGCCGAGCCGACCTTGAGGTTCGTGATGCCGTAGTTGGTGAACGACATCCACACCTGGAAGACGAGGGGATAGAACGTCATGATCCCCATGACGATGAAGGCCGGGAGGAGATAGAAGAGCGCCGTCCGGCCCTCGCCGGATCGCTTCCACCACGATGGTCGCCGGTAGCCGGCCGCCTGGGCCGACGCGGCGCCCGCAGGCATGTTCGCCGCCGCGCTCACGGCGCTGCTCCCCGCTCGACGGTCCGCTCCCTCAGCGCCATCGATCCGCTCCCCCCTTGCCTCCGATGCCTTGGGCCTAAAGCGAGGGGAGCGCCGGCCGGAGCCGACGCTCCCCGTCGTGGTTGCAGGTCAGTATGCCGTG
>JBAWVU010000048.1:0-11353 GCA_037147135.1 Chloroflexota bacterium | reverse complement strand
GTCGTAGCGAAGGGGCCCGAGGTACTGCGCCTCGCCGGACTCCATCGCACGGCGCATCGACGCGGCGATCCCGGTGTCGGCGATCCCCGGGGACCGTTCGACGAAGCCGCCACCCACGAGCTCCCCCGGGACGTGGCCCGTCATCGCGGCACCCGCGGCGTTGACGTAGAGGTACGTGAGGGCCGACGAGAAGAGGAAGAGGCCCTCGTCGGGCGCGACGAGCAGCGGCTCAAGGGAGGAGAGGAGCGCGGTGAGGCTCGGGGGCGCCGGGAGGCTCGGCGGCGGAGGCACCACTGCCGCGGGAACGCTCTCGCTCGGGATCTTCCTCCGGGGGGCCATGGGGCGGATCCTCTCCCAGGTCGTGGACTCGTCGCCGCCCCGCCCGTCCAGCGCGGTCGGCGATGGTCCGCACCGACAGGCTGAGTGACCCTCCGGGTGCCGTCAAGGGCCCGAACGTCATGGCCGTCTACGCGATTCTCCGTAGGCGGACCCCAGGCATGCGGGGAGGGGCGACCGGCCGCCGCGGGACCATACGGCGACCGGCCGCCGCGGGTCCATGCGGCGACCGGCCACGGGCGGTGGAGTGGGATCAGCCTCCCGCGACGCCGAGGTACGCGATGACCGCCTCCTCGAGGATGTCGGTCGCACGCACGATCTCGTCGAGCGATACCCACTCGTCGGGGGCATGGAAGTTCCCGCCGAGCGGGCCGAACATGACGGTCGGGATGCCGGCCCCCTGCGTGAGCCCGGAATCCGCCCAGGCGTTCATCCCCATGCGCTCGAGCGGCCGCCCGTCCACGTGCTCCGACGCCTCGGACAGCGCCGCCGCGAGCGCCTCGTGGCCAGCTGCCCTGAACGGGTCGCGCTCGATCGCGACCCGGACCTCGCCGCGGAAGCCGGGATGGCGTTCCTCGACCTCGGCGATGACGCCCTCGATCTCGCGGACGCGGTCGGCGAGCGTCTCGCCCGGCTGGGTGCCGATCTCGATGCCGAGCACCGCGCGGCCCGGGTACGTGGCGTAGTCGGTCCCGCCGGCGATCGTCCCCGTGTGGAAGACGGTCCTGCCGTTGAGCGGGTCGGGGTGTGCGCGGTAGACCTCCCGGTCGATCCGGTCCAGGCCGACGACGATCTCGGCGAGGCAGACGATCGCGTCCACGCCTTCGTCCGGCGCCGAGCCGTGGGAGGGCTTGCCGTGGGCGATCACGTCGATCCATCCGAAGCCCTGGTGCTCGGTGATCATGCGACCGAGCGCGTCCGGCTCCACGATGATCGTCGCGTCCATCGGGTGGCGCTTCACGAGGTCCGCCGTGCCGACCGACGCACCCTCCTCGTCCACGACGCACGCGACGAGCAGGTCGCCGCGCAGCCGCTTCCCGGACGTCGCGATGGAACGGAGCGCGAGGAGCGCCACCGTGACCCCCGCCTTGTCGTCCGCGGCCCCCCGGCCGAAGATCCGATCGCCGTCTCGCCGCGGGACCAGCGCGACCTCCCCCCAGTTCGCGTAGCCCACCGTGTCCGCGTGGGCGTTGAGGCACAGCGTCGGGCCGCCGCCGGTCCCGCGGAGCAGGGCGAGGACGTTCGGCCGGCCGGGCTCCACCTCCTCGAGCGTCACCTCGACCGGGAGGTCGGCGAGCCAGTCGGCGATGAACCGGGCGATCTCGCCCTCCCCCACCGCGCCGGGGATGAGCCACGGCGTGACGGAGTCGATGCGGACGAGGTCCGAGAGCAGCCGCTCCGCGGCTTCGTGCGTGGCGGTCATCGGGGTGTTCCTCCTTCGGGGAAGTGGCAGGCGACAGTGCGACCGGGTCCGGTGGGCAGGAGTTGCGGGTCCTCCGTGGCACAGATGGCGGGATCGCCCATGTCGCGGCGCAGCCAGCAGCGCGGGTTGAACCGGCAGCCGGGCGGGATGGCGGAAGGCGAGGGCGCCTCGCCGGTCAGGACGATCTGGTCGGTCTCCGCGCCCGGCTCCGGCACCGGGATGACGGAGACGAGCGCGCGCGTATACGGGTGCGTGGGTCGCTGGATGACATCGTCCGCCGGACCGGCCTCCACGATCCGGCCCAGGTAGACGACCGCGATCCGGTCCGCGATGACCCACGCGAGCGAGAGGTCGTGCGTGATGAAGAGGTAGGTGAACTGCCGCTGCGCACGAAGGTCCAGCATGAGACTGAGGATCTCCGCGCGGAACGAGACGTCGAGCATCGACACGGGCTCGTCCGCGACGATGAGCTCCGGCTCGAGGACCATCGCCGCCGCGATCGCGACCCGCTGCCGCTGCCCGCCGGACAGGTGGTGCGGATAGCGTCCCGCGATCTCCTCGGCAGGGTGGAGGCCGGCGCCCTCGAGCGCCGCGAACACGAGGCGCGTGCGCTCGGCGAGCTCCTTGCCGCGCCCGTGGATGATCAACGGCTCGGAGACGATCTCGTAGACGGTCTGGCGCGGGTCGAGCGACTCGTACGGGTCCTGGAACACGAGCTGGAAGCGCGCGCGGAGGCGTCGCAGCTCCTTTCCCCGCAGGCGCGTGATGTCCTGGCCGCGATACGAGATCCGGCCACCGGACGGGTCGATGAGGCGGAGCATCGTCTTGGCGATCGTCGTCTTGCCACAGCCGGACTCGCCGACGAGGGCGAGCACCTCGCCGCGCGCGAGGTCGAACGAGACGCCGTCGACCGCGTGGACGACCGGCCTTGACCCGTCAGGGTTCCGCGCGCCCCCGCGGACCGGGAACTCCACGCGCAGATCCTCGACGCGGACCAGGGGCTCGCCGGTGGGTAGCGAGCCGGACGCGAGCGGGCCACCCGGCGCCGGGCCGCTCGAGTCCCGCGGGTCGCTCACGACGCCGACTCCCCGACGAGGTGGCAGGCCGCCTCATGCGCCGGGCCGACCGGGCGGAGCGCCGGGGTCTCGACGCGACAGCGTTCGATCCCGACGGTGCACCGGTCGACGAACGGACACCCCACCAGAGGCGACATGAGGTCGGGGGGATAGCCCGGGATCCCGGAGACGAACGTCCGCTCGCGGCGGACGTTGGGGAACGCGCGGATGAGCGCCTGCGTGTACGGGTGCGCCGGACTCCGGAAGATCGCCCGGACGTCGCCCGATTCCGCCGTGCGGCCCGCGTACATGACCACGGCGCGGTCGCAGGTCTCGGCGATGACCGACAGGTCGTGGCTGATGAGGATCATGGCGAGGCCGAGATGCGCTCGAAGGTCCTTGAGGAGACGGAGGATCTGCGCCTGGACCATGACATCGAGGGCGGTGACGGGTTCGTCCGCGATGATGAGCCGGGGGCGGCACGCGAGCGCCATCGCGATCATCACGCGCTGCCTCATCCCGCCGGAGAACTCGTGGGGGTACTCGCGGCCGCGGGCCGCCGGGATGCCGACCCGCTCGAGGAGCTCGGCGACGCGAGCCCGCGCCTCGTTCGCCGAGGTGCCCGGCTCGTGGATGCGGATCGGCTCGGCGATCTGCTCGTCCACTCGCCGCACCGGGTTGAGCGCGTTCATCGCGCCCTGGAACACGACGGACGCCTCGCGCCAGCGGACCTTCTCCATCTCCGACTCGGGGAGGCCGATGAGCTCGTGCCCGTCGAGCCGGATGCTCCCGCTCACGACCTCGGCGTTCGCGGGCAGCAGGCCCGGGATCGCGAGCGCCAGCGTCGTCTTCCCGCAGCCCGATTCGCCGGCGAGGCCCACCGCCTCGCCCGCGTCCACGTCGAGGCTCGCGGCATCGACGGCGCGGATCTCGCCGGCCGTGGTGCGGTAGCGGATCGTGAGGTCGCGGACCTCGAGGAGCGCCATCAGCGGTTCCGGAGTCGCGGGTTGAGGATCCGGTCGAGCGAGTGGCCCACGAGCGTGAATGCGAGGACGGTCACGACGATCCCCAGGCCGGGCGGGATGATGTACCACCACGCCCCGCGGCCGGCCGCGCCGGACTGGAACGCGAAGTGGAGCATCGTGCCCCACGAGACGTTCGCCGGATCACCGAGGCCGAGGAACGCGAGTGTCGCCTCCGCGAGGATCGAGCCGGCGATGACGAGCACGGTGTTGGCGAAGACGAGCGGCAGCACGTTGGGGAGGATGTGGATCCCGACCGTGCGGAGATCGGTGGCGCCGAGAGACTGGATCCGGACGATGAACTGGCGCTCGCGGAGCGAGAGCACCTGGGACCGGACGATGCGGGCGGTGGCAGGCCAGCTCGTGAGGCCGATGACGAGGATGATGATGCCGAGGCTCTGGCCGAGGAGCGCGGCGAGGACGATCGTCAGCGGGAGCGTGGGGATGACGAGGAAGAAGTCCGTCACGCGCATGAGGCCCTCGCCCATCGTGCCCCGCGAGTAGCCGGCGGTGAGGCCGATGAACGTGCCCACGACCATCGAGATCGCCGTGGCGACGAGGCCGACGACGAGCGACGTCCGGGCGCCCGCGATCGTTTCCCAGATGACCTGCCTCCCCATCTCGTCGGTGCCCAGCCAGGCCGTCGCCGACGGTGGCTGGAGGAGATCGGCGGCGCTGTGGCCGACGGCCGTCGGGTCGAACGGGAGGAGGATCGGCCCGAGGAGGGCCGCGAAGAAGACGATCGCGAGGAGGATGATGCCGGCGCGGCCGAGCCGGTCGGCCCAGAGGAGCGACCAGTTGGCCCGGAAGGACGCGCCCACCCGGCCGAGGCGGCCGCCCGCGCCGAACGTCACGGCCGTCATGCGTTCCTCACGCGCGGGTCGAGGACCCGGTAGAGGAGGTCGCTCGCGAAGTTCGCGAAGATCACGACGATCGCGAAGAGGAGGAACGACGCCTCGAGGACCGGGTAGTCGCGGCGGAGCACGGCGTCGTACATCAGCCGGCCCATCCCCGGATACGAGAAGACCGTCTCCACCTGGATCGTCCCGCCGACGATGAGGCTCACGTAGAGCGCCGTCGCCGTGACGATCGGGAGCATCGCATTGGGGACGCCGTGGCGCCAGATGACGCGACGGCGCGAGAGCCCCTTCGCCTTCGCCGTGAGCATGTAGTCCTCCGTGAGGACGTCGACGAGCGAGCTCCGCGTGATGAGGATGAACTGGCCCACGTCGACGAGCGCGAGCGTGAGCGTCGGCAGGACCAGGTGGCGACCCACGTCCCAGAAGGCGTCGAACGGGGTCGCGTATGTCGCCCCGGGCGTCGTCATGCCCGAGATCGGGAACGCGGGGAAGTAGACGCCCAGGAGGAAGACGAAGATGAGGCCCACCCAGAACGTGGGCAGGCTCCAGAAGATGAGCGAGGTCAGTACCGTGCCCGAGTCGAGTCGCGTGCCGCGGCGCGCCGCTGCGATGACGCCGAAGAGCACGCCGAGCACGACGACGATGACCGTCGCGGCCGCGAGGAGGATGAGGGTGTTCTCCATCCGCTCCGCGAGGATCTGGACCACGGGTCGCCGGTAGGTGAGCGACGTGCCGAGCTCGCCAGTCGCGAGGTTGCGCAGGTAGAGGACGTACTGGACCGGGAGCGACTGGTCGAGCCCGAACGCCTGGCGCAGGCGGTCGATCGCCTCCGGGGAGAGGTTGCCCGCCCGCGCCAGCAGCCGGATGGGATCACCCGGCAGGATCCGGAACAGCAGGAAGTTGAAGGTGATCACCGCGAACAGCGTCGCGGCGACCCCGGCGAGCTTCCGTGCCAGGTATCCCGGCCGGGGGATCCTCATCGTGTCGGATCAGAATCGTGTCGGATCAGACCGCGGCGGCCGTCACCGACCCGGTGTCATGTTCACGTGCCCGGTGTCACGTTCAGGTAGTTGTCGCGGGTGAAGTTGAAGACGATCCCGCCGGGGACGTCCTGCCAGCCCGTCCACGTGTCCGTGCGGTACGCCTGTAGCTTGTCCTGGTACCACATGACGATGTACGGCGCGGCGTCGTAGAACATCTGCTGCATCTGGTCGACGAGCGCCTTGCGGGCGACCGGGTCGAGCGTCGTCGCCTGCTGCGCGTAGAGCGCGTCGTACGTCTCGTCGCAGTAGAAGACGTCGTTGTTCCCCCCGATCTGGCTGCAGAGCGGCACGCCGAGCATGTAGTCGGGGTCGTGGACGGCGGAGTCCCAGCCCCACACGAAGATGTCCCAGTCGGGGTCCGTCGTGTTGTAGACGGTGCTCCCGAGCGTGTTCTCGTCGAGCGTGGCCAGGTCCAGCTTGATGCCGACCGCTGCCGCGGCGTCGCGGAAGAGCTGGGCGGCGCGGACGTCGACGCCGGTGGACTCGATCGCGATGAGTCGGAACTCGAGCGGCTTCCCGTCGGCCGACTCGCGGACGCCGTCGCCGTTGCGATCCGTGTAGCCGGCGGCATCAAGGAGCTGCTTCGCCTTCTCGGGGTTCGCGTCGAGCAGCTTGTCCGTCGGGACGTCGAGGTGCCACTCGCCGAGGCCCGCCGGGACGCGCGTGGAACCGGGCGTCCCCTTGCCCGCGAGGGCGATCTGGACGAGCTGGTTCCGGTCGACGGCCGCGCTCAGCGCCTGGCGGATGACCGGGTCCTTCAGTAGCGGATTCCCCTTCGAGCCCGGATCCTCGGAGACGTTGAAGCCGATGTGGTGGAACGAGAACGACGGGAGCTGCACGGCCTTCACGTTCGTCGCACCGACGATGCCGTCCCAGACCGTGGGCGGGACCTCCGTGAGCACGTCGACGTCGCCGTTCTTGAGGGCCTGCGCCGCGACGTCCTCGCTCCCGTAGAGGATGTAGATGATCCGCGCCGGCACCGCGGGCTTCCCCCAGAACGCGTCGTTGCGCTCGAGGGTGACCGTCTCGCCCTGCTTCCACTCGGCGAGCTTGAAGGGCCCCGAGCCCACCGGCTGGTCGTTCGTGAACGTCTGGATCGCCTTGGCGTCCATCGTCGACCAGATGTGCTTCGGCAGGATCGGGATCGCGAGCGCCGGGTCGAACGCCTGCGGCTTCGCGTACTTGAGCACGACCGTTTGCGGGTCCGGCGTGTCGGCGCCCACGTAGTCGCCGAGCCACTGCGCGTAGGCGCCGAGGCTGTCGTCCTTGATGGTCTTGAACGTGTACGCGACGTCCTCGGAGGTCACCGGCTGGCCGTCCTGCCACGTCGCCCCCGGCCGCAGGTGGTACGTCGTCGAGAGTCCGTCCGGCGCCGTCTCCCACGCTGCCGCGAGCTCGGGCTGGGGCTCGAGGTCCGTGCTGTACCCGATGAGCTTGTCGTAGATGAGCTGGAGGACCTCGGTCGCCTCCGTGCTGTACGTGGTGAGCGGGTTCATCGTGTCCGGCTCGGAGCCCCAGCCGACCCGCAGCGTCGCCTGGGACGGTCCCGCTGCGCTCGCTGCCGGCCCGGACGCGGCGGGCGCTGAAGCCAGCGCGGAAGCCAGCGCCGAGGCTGCGGCCGAGGCGGCCGGGGACCCCGGCGCGGCCGACCCGGGTGCCGGCGTCGCGGAGCTGCTGCACGCGGCAGCGACGAACACGGCCGCGGCAGCGATCGCCGCGATCCGCGGCCCCATCGTTCGCGTCATCGATCCCCTCCTCTCGGATCCGGGCGCAGGGCGGCCCACCGAGGGTCGCCCGCGCGTCCGTGGCGCCGGACGACCCTGGCCGTCCGGCGCCACTCGCCTGTCAGTCGTCCGCGCGAGTGAGGACGGCCCGCGTCGTCGCGACCGCGTCCTCGAAGGCCTGGAGCGTCTCGTCGATATCGGCGTCGGTGTGGACGGTCGAGACGAACCAGAGCTCGATGTTGCTGGGGTGGACCATGACGCCGCGCCGATGCAGCTCGAGTGCGAGCGCAGCGTACTTCGGGGAGTTGAGGTGGCGCGCGGCGTCGCGGTAGTCGACGACGGGCGTCTCGCTGAACCAGAACTGGAACATCGGTCCCACGCCCTGGACCTGGACCGGGACGCCGGCGCGGCCGAGGATCTCGCCGAACCCGGTCATGAGCTTGTTCGACAGGCGGAAGAGCCGGTCGTGGAGGCCGGGCTCGCGGAGGACGTCGAGCGAGGCGCTCGCCGCCGCGACCGCGACCGTGTTCGCGTTGTACGTGCCCGCGTGGAGGACCGCCCCGTCGGAGACCTGGTCCATGATGTCGCGCCGCCCGCCGAGCGCGGCGACCGGGAACCCGCCGCCGAGGGCCTTTGCCATCGTCGTGATGTCCGGCGTGACGCCGTAGAGCTCCTGCGCGCCACCGGGGGCGACGCGGAAGCCGGTGATCACCTCGTCGAAGATGAGGACGATCCCGTTCGCCGTCGTGATCTCGCGGAGGAACTCGAGGTAGCCGGGCTTCGGCGGGATGACGCCGGTGTTGCCCATGATCGGCTCGGTGAGGATCGCGGCGATCCGGTCGCCCATCTCGGCGACGAGGCTCTCCACCGCGTCCACATCGTTCCACGGGAGGACCGCGAGCGTCTGCCCGATGACGTCCGGGATCCCGGGCGTCCCCTTGAGGGCGACCGGGCGCCGGCGCGGGCCTGCCTTCGCGAGGTCGGGATGGTGGCTCCACTCGAGCTGGTCGGCCCAGCCGTGGTACTGGCCCTCGAACCGGACGACGATGTCGCGGCCGGTGAACGCGCGGGCCAGGCGCGTCGCATGGAGCACGACCTCCGTGCCCGAGTTGCCGAACCGGACGAGCTCGACCGAGGGGACTGCCTCGACGATCTTCCGCGCCGCCACGGCCTCGGCCTCGTACGGCAGGGCGAACATCGTGCCGATCTCGTGGATCGCCTTCGTCACGGCCTCGGTGATCACGGGGTGCGCGTGCCCGTGGATCATGGGGCCGAGCGCGAGGAGGTAGTCGCAGTACTTGTTGCCGTCCACGTCCCAGAGGTAGGCGCCGCTGCCATGGTCGACGACCGGCGGCCCGGGCACCCAGCCGGCACCGGGACCGCGCGCGCCGCTGTTCACGCCCCCGGCGATCACGTCCTGCGCGGCGAGGTAGAGCGCCTGCGACTTCTTCGTCGAGTAGTCCGCCATCGGTTCCTCCATCTCTGCGGGACGCCATTCGGCCTCCCGGACTGCTGACACTTCGCCCAGGTGACCTGGGACTCAGACGAGGTCGAGCGCCCCCAATCGTCCCGGCTCCGGCGCGACGCGCGCCGGAGCGTCGGCGCCCGCGAGCCGCTGTTTGGCGGCCGCGAGCGCCACCGAGACCCCGCCGTGGACGACGGCCGCCCCCTCGAGCGCGGACCCGACGAGCCGGGGCGGGAACGGGAGCGCCTCGGCCAGCCGGCGGGCCAGGGGGTCGACGAGGATGGCGCCGTTCGCCACGAGGCCGCCGCCGAGGACGACCACCTCCGGGTCGAGGAGCGCCGCGACATTGACCACGAGCTCACCGAGCGCGTCGGCGACGTCGGCGACGATCGCCATCGCGATCGGGTCGCCCCCGGCGGCGAGCTCGAAGACGCCGCGCGCGTCGAGATGGGGCGCATACGCCGCGTCGGCGGCGACTTCGCCCGACCGCGCCCGCGGCCGATCGGCCCCCGGCGACCGTCGCTCGGCGGCCCGGAGCGCCTCGCGGTACCGGTCGGGGATCGGGCGGCCCGAGGCCCGCTCCTCGAGCCTGCCCGGGGCGAGGTACGCGATCGCGCCCGCCGCGCTCGAGGCGCCTCGGACGGGACGGCCGTCCACGATGAGGCCCGCGCCCAGGCCGTAGCCGAGCGAGAGGAACGCGACGTCCGTGCAGCCGCGCGCAGCGCCGACGGCCGCCTCGCCGATGGCGGCGAGAAGGTCGTCGTTGTCCACGATGACCGGGACACCGAGGACGTCGCCGAGGAGCGCGGCGATGGGGGCGCCGTCGAGCCCGGGAAGGTCCGGCGACAGGAGCACGGAGCCCGCCGCGTGATCGACGATCCCCGAGATGCCGGCCGAGGCCGCGAGGATGGGACGGCCTTCCGCGGCCACCTCGACGTCGCGCACGACCTGGGCCAGGTCGCGGAGGATCGCCCCGAGGTCGTCCGGGTCGGAGGCCGGGCGAGCCGCGCGTCCGCACACCGTCCCGTCGAGGTCGGCGAGCACGGCGCGCAGCATGGACCCGCCCGCGTCCACGCCCACGACGTACGCGGCCTCGGGGCGGAGCTCCACGAGCCGCGGCGGCCGGCCGAGGCCGGCGGGAGCGATCGCGACCTCGCGCACGAAGCCGTCCGCGCGGAGGCGGTCGACCGCGCGGCTCACCGTCGCGGGCGAGAGGCCGGACCGCTCTGCGAGCTCCGCGCGGGAGGCCGGCGAGCCGCCGCGGAGCATCTCGAGGATCGTGACGCGGTGGTCCACAGAGTTCCTTTCAGCGTGAGTAGAAGTCTGCACACGGAGGGTCTCCGCGTCAAGGCGTCCCGTCGCGACCGGCGTCCGTCGCGGGCTGCACAGGCGGCAGCGCGGCCGACAGGCGACCCGCGCCGATTTGACTTCCGGCCGTCGTGGACTTAGTTTCTGTCTGGGTGAAAGGTCCACGGAACGCGTCCCGGGACCTTCCCCGAGCGTCGCGCGCGGAGGGTGCAGGGCTGGTGCGGCAGGCGTCGATCCTCGAGGTCAACGAGTTCCTCGTGCTCGACTTCGTGCGCGCCCGCGGCGAGACGAGTCGCCCCGAGATCGCCGACGAGCTCGGCCTCTCGCCCTCGTCCATCAGCCGGATCATCCGCCGGCTCATCGTCGGCGGGCTCGTCACCGAGGGGAACCGGACGAACACGGGCGGAAGGCCGCGCACGGCGATCGCGTTCAACAGCCGCGCCGGCTGCGTCCTCGGCGTGGACCTGGGCGGGAGCAAGTGCCACGGCGCCGTCGCCGATCTTGCCGGGACGATCGTCGACGAGGTGGTGCGCCCGACGGCGCGCGACGGCGGTCCCTACCCCACGCTCGTCGGGGTCATCGACGAGCTGGTCGCCATCGCGACGTCGCACGGCCTCCCGGTCGCGGCGGTCGCCGTGGGGGCGCCGGCGATCATCGACGCGGACACCGGGGTGGCGATCGGCGGACCGAACGTCGACTGGCACGGCTTCCCGCTCGTCGCCGAGCTCGGGCGCCACGTGACGGCCCCATTCACCGTCCAGAACGACGTGAAGCTCGCCGCGCTCGCCCATGCGTGGCGCGGCGACGGGCGGCGCTGCTCCGACTTCGCCGTCCTCTCCATCGGGACCGGGATCGGCGGCGCGATCGTCGTCGACGGACGCCTCGCGCTCGGCCGCCACAACGCCGCCGGCGAGATCGGCTACCTCGTCCTTGCGCGCGACCAGCTCGGGGAGGACGCCGGCGGCGGGCTCGGGGGCTTCGAACGGCTCGCAGCGGGGCCGTCGATCGCGGCACGCGCGGCGGGTCTCGTCGCGACGGGGGCGCAGCGGCCCGGCCCGGGTGACGTGTCCGACACGACGCCCGGCGTGTTCACCGCCGCAGCCGAGGGCGCTGCCTG
>JBAWVU010000047.1:0-11550 GCA_037147135.1 Chloroflexota bacterium | reverse complement strand
CGCGACCCCGCCAGCCCTCGCGCATCGCAGGGCGCTCGGAGAGATCCTCGTGGTAGCGGCCGACGGTGGCCGTGTCGAGCGACTCGACCGTCGCAGGGAGGTCGTTCTCCCCGAGCCAACGGGTGAAACGGTCGAGGTCGCGGGCGTGCTTCAGGCGCGACGTGCGCGACCAGATCGCGCGCCTGACCGCGCAGAAGTCCTGGATCAGCGTGTCCAGACCCTTCGGTATGGGCTTCCTTCCGGCCATGACATCGGGGCCTCCTGCCCCGACCCGGCGGGATTCCGCGGTGCCTCATGTGAGCGCCGTCGCATCCCCGGATCCGGTCCCAGAAGATCCCTGGAGGCATCAGCTAAATGTCGCCCGCCGCTCCCATGCGGTGTGCGCTGAATGTCGCTGCGCTTGGATCTCCCCTGGACTAGACCATGTCCGTCGGGAGCGGCGGTACGTCAAGCCCGGAGCGGAGACGAATCTCACGCTCACGACGACATTCAGCCGTCAGGCGAGGGGAAGGGTTGGAGCGGGAGACGGGTCTCGAACCCGCGACATTCAGCTTGGAAGGCTGACGCTCTACCGACTGAGCTACTCCCGCCCGGGGGCCACGCGCCCGGGGCCGTTCACATACGCCCGCAACGGTAGCACGCACTGTGGGCGCCTTCAGGGACGCAGCGGGGACGGCTGCTGCGGCTCCGTGGCGGCACCATCCTGGGCCAGGCGGCGATGATGACGGCCCGGACGCCGTGCAAGGCTGGTCCGGACATGCGACCCTCATCCGGAGCCGCCGGCACGGTCGGTCCGGCGGTCGCGGCCTCACTCGACGACGCCACTCCACCAGGAGGACGCCTCGGATGCAGCAGATGCAGCAGCGCCCGATGGGGATCACGCTGCTCTCGACGCTCGCGCTCCTCGCGGCGATCGGGGCGGCGTTCCAGGCCTTCGCCTCCGTCGACCCGGGGTCAGTGGGGCTGTTCGGGCATGTCCAGGCCGGAAGTGGGTTCGGGCTCGCGGCCGCCGGGTTCCTCATCGCGACCGGGATCTACCTGGAGCTCGCGTACGGGCTCTGGCAGACGAAGGGCTGGGCATGGATCCTCATGCTCGTGCTCGCCATCGTGCACATCGCCTTCAACGTCGGCGCCGCGTTCCTCGGCGGGGCGTCCTGGGCGCTCGCGATCGGCGGGTCGATCGTCCCGCTCATCATCCTCGTCTACCTGGCCACGCCCGGGGTGCGGCGCGCCTTCGGGTTCTGAGGGCAGCGACCCCGCCCGACGTCAGCCGTTCGCGAGGTCCGGTGCCGCCGCCGCGGCCCACCGTGCGCGCTCCCGGAGCCACGCGGCGAACGTCGCGAGGATCGACTGGCGGTCGTCCGACCCGAGCCCCCGAGCGAGCGCGACGGGGAAGAACGCGCCGAAGGCCGGGGCATCCCCATCGGCGTGCCACGCGCCGACGAACGGGGCGAGCTTCACGTCGGTGAGCTCGCGCCGGTCGAGGGCCGCAGCCATCTCGGCCGCCGCCGCCTCCGACGTCGCCCGGACGGGCAGCCGCAGGCTCATCGCGAGCCCCGCGCCGAAGTCCGGGTGGCGCTCGCCGAACGAGAGACGGACCAGCGCGGTCCCCGGCCGATCGGCCGGGGAGAGCCCGGTGCCGGCTGGATCGCCGCCCGCGTCGACAGGAGCCGCGGGCGCTGCGAGCGCGGCCAACCACGCCGCCTCGTGGGCGGCCGCCGGCGACGTCCGCTCGCGGCGCGCGACGTCGACGAGGGCCCGGACGCGGTCCTGCGACGAGAGGTCGGGGAGGACGCCGCGGTCGGAGAAGAACGGCACCTCGGCGGTGAGCGTGTCCGAGCCGTGGACGGCGAACGGGAGGATCGCGAGCGGGCTCCGGGCGAGGGCACGGAGATCACCCTCGGTGAACGGGGTCGATCGGTCGCCGGCGGCCGCGAATGCCGCGCCGGCATCGGCCAGCTCGTCTGGCTCGGTCCGTGGCCCGGAGGCCGGGTGCTCGCTCGTGGCGACCTCCCCGCCGAACGTGTCGCGGAGCCCGTCGACGCTCGACTCCGCGATCGAGACCTGGAGGCCCGCGGCGGAGTAGACGAGCGGATCGATCCAGGCGCTCTCCGCGTGGCACCACATCTCCGTGACGATGTCGAGCGTCCGCGCGTCGGCATCCCAGACCAGCCCATCGACGCCGGCCCGCGCGTTCGCATGCGAGAGCTTCCGGGCCGTCTCGCCGTCGGTCGGGAGATCGCGCAGGAGGCGGGTCGTGGTGCGGACGCGGACGACCGAGAGGCCGTGCATGACGACCGGCGCCTCCGCCCGCACCGTGAGCGCGAGCCTCCCCGGCCACCACGTGAACCCCCGACCCTCGTCGGTGGACCACTCGGGCAGGACGCCGAGCTTGTCGCGGAGCAGCGCGAGGACCCGCGGGCCCTGGTCCGCCGGGTCCTCGGCGACAGCGGTCGGATCGGCCGGATCCTCATCGGCGCCCTGCGGCCCGTACGGCTCGGATGGGGGGACCTGCGGCGGGCGGTCGGGATCGGCTCCGGCGAAGGTCTCGGCGAGGGCGTGTGCGTCGGCCGAGGTCATGTCGGCTCCTCGTGCGTCGGTGGGGCAGGCCACAGGGTACCCGGGTCCGGTAGGCTTCGCTGTGGCGGGGCCGCGCCGCACGGACCGCGGCCCGCCTCGAGGGAGAGGGATGGCCATTTCGGACGCGGCCGCTCAGACACCCGGGCTCCGCCGCCTCGTGGGGGCAGACGTCGAGGTCCCGCTCGTCACCGGCGGGGGCCGCCGGTACGTGAACTTCGACTACGCGGCGAGCGCCCCCGCGCTCCAGGCCGTCGCGGACGGGATCGCGCAGGCCCTTCCGTGGTACAGCAGCGTCCACCGCGGCGCAGGGTTCAAGAGCCAGGTCTCCACCGAGCTGTACGAGCGGGCGCGGGAGTCGGTGCGGGCGTTCTTCGGGGCACGCGGCGACGACGCGGTCATCATCACCCGCAACACGACCGACGCGATCAACCTCCTCGCGAGCGCGCTCCCGGAGGGGGCGACGGTGCTCGCGTTCGCGGTCGAGCATCACGCGAACCTGCTTCCCTGGCGGCACGGGACCCGGCACGGCCGCGTCCGGTACCTGCCCGTCCCGGCGGGGCCCGACGAGCTCCTCGGCACACTCGAGGCGGCGCTCCGCGAAGAGCGTGGCGGCGGGACCGCGCCGGACGGGACCGCGCGCGCAGGGGCCGGGCCGATCCTCGTCGCGGCGACCGGCGCGTCGAACGTCACCGGTGAGATCTGGCCGGTCTCGCGGATCGCGGCGCTCGCGCACGCCCACGGGGCACGGCTCATGGTCGATGGCGCGCAGCTCGCGCCGCACGTCCCGATCGACATGGCCGGCGACGGGATCGACTACCTCGCGATCTCCGGGCACAAGCTCTATGCGCCGTTCGGCGCGGGGGCGCTCCTCGGCCGCCGCGACTGGCTCGAGGAGACGGAGCCGTTCCTCTGGGGCGGCGGGGCCGTGCGCTTCGTCACGCTCCGGGACGTGCTCTGGGCTCCCCTTCCCGAACGGCAGGAGGCCGGATCGCCCAACGTCATCGGGGCGATCGCCCTCGGCATCGCCTGCGAGACGCTCGGCGAGATCGGGATGGACCGCGTCGCCGAGGAGGAGCTCGCGTTCCACGCACGGGCCCGCGAGCGCCTGGCCGCGATACCCAGGCTCGACCTCTACCGGACGTGGAGCTTCGACCTTCCGCACATCGGCCTGCTCACGTTCAACCTCGACGGCTACGACCACAGCCACCTCGCCGCGATCCTCAGCGCCGAGCACGGGATCGGGGTCCGCCACGGGTGTTTCTGCGCGCATCCCCTGATCCTCCACCTCCTTCACATCGACGAGGCGGCGGCGTCCGCGATCCGGGATGACCTCCGTGCGGGCGGTCATCCGGCGATGCCAGGGGCGGTGCGGATGAGCTTCGGCCTGGGGACGACCGAGGCCGAGATCGACACCGCCGGCGACGCCCTCGCGCGCATCGCCGCCGAGGGGCCGCGATGGACGTACCGGCAGAGCCGCGCGACCGGCGAATGGGAGCCCGACCCGGACCCGCGGCCCTGGCCCGAGCTCCCACTCGGCACGCCCAGCGAGCGGCGACGGACCGCGGGCGAGGCTTCCTAGGCGGAGGTCACCGGGACCGTCGACGGATGCGGCCAGCCGGGGTCGGCCGCCGGCGCCTCAGCGGCGCTGTCGGCCTCGACGACTTCCTCGGCCCGCGAGCGCCCCGCTGCCTCCATCGCCGAAAGGCGCTCGGCCCACCAGCCCTCCGGTGCCGTCACCGAGGCGCGGCCCTCGCGGGCGGTCCGCTCAGCCCGCTCCCTGATGCCGAGGAGCATCCGCCGGAAGAGGATGAAGCTGCCGGGCTCGAAGCCGAGGATCATCGGCAGTTGGCGGAGGCCGGCGGCCGAGCGCGACGCGCTGTCGAGGTCCCAGTCCCTGAATCGAGCGCGCCCGCGGACCACGAGGCGGGTCCCGCCATCGGGCTCCTCGAGCAGCTGGAAGCAGAACGAGCCGGACCCGATCGACGCCTCGCTCCCGTCGTCGGCCGCCTCGAGCAGGAGGAGCTTCTCGGGCTCCAGCCCCGCGACCGGGATCTCGAACGCGCCAAACGGGACGGCATCGCCGACCTTGAGGCCCTGGAGCTCGGGGACGATGAGCTCGACCGAGTGGATGTCGAGCCCGATCCGCCGCTCGAGCCGGTCGTAGCTGTAGAAGCCCGCCCGGCCGATGCCGAGCTGGACGAGCCACGGCCAGACGTCGGCGCGCGGCGCGTCGACCGTGACGGCGTACGTGACCGACCACTGCGGGTCGGCGACGACCTCGTCGCCGGGCATCGCGGCGCCGATCTCGGCATCCGTCGCGCCCCAGCGCCGGAACAGCGGCCTGAGTCGCCGGTCGTAGCAAAAGGCCACGCCGGTGGCGGCGAGCGAGAGCCCCACCGACAGGGCGACGGCGGTGCGGGTCTTCATCGATGCGACCTCCGGTGGCCGGCCCGCAGTGGGCGGAGCCGGGCGGCGAGAAGCCTGGTCACCCTGTGTACCCGGCGCCGTCGGCGGGACGGATCACGAACACACGGGGGGTCAGCCCGGTCCGGGCCGGGTAATCGCGCATGACGGCCGTCCGGAGCGGCTCCACGGCGTCGCGCCGGACGAGGTTGACGGTGCAGCCGCCGAAGCCGGCGCCGGTCATCCGCGACGCGCGGACCCCGTCGACGCCGATCGCGATGTCGACGAGCGCGTCGAGCTCCGGCGAGCTCACCTCGAAGAGGTCCCGGAGCGATGCGTGGCTCTCCGCGAAGAGGCGGCCCACGGCGTCGAGATCGCCGGCCTCGAGCGCGGCCACCGTCTCGACGACGCGGACGTCCTCGGTGACGACGTGCTCGCACCGGCGGTACGTCTCCTCGTCGAGCACGTCCCGGGCGGATGCGAGGAGCTCCGGCGAGACGTCGCGGAGTGCCGTGACCGGGAGGCCGCGCGCGGCGAGGACGGCGACGGCGCGCTCGCACTGGGCGCGCCGCGCGTTGTACTGGACCGTCTCGAGCTTCCGCGACGAGCCGGAATGGCAGACGACGAGCACGTTGTCCACGAGCGGGAGCGCGACGGCGCGGTGCTCGAGCGACCGGCAGTCGAGGAGGATCGCCTCATCCTCGCGTCCGCACGCCGCCGCGAACTGGTCCATGAGCCCGCAGTTCACGCCGACGTAGCCGTTCTCGGCGCGCTGGCAGACGCGTGAGAGCTCAAGGGGGTCGATCGCGGGGCCGGGATCCGGGGAGAGCGCCCACGCCGACGCGAGCTCGAGCGCGGCGGACGACGAGAGCCCCGCGGAGGCCGGCAGCGAGCTCGCGAGGACGCCCCGGAACCCGCGGGTCGGGAGGCCGGCCTCCGCCATCGCCCACGCCGTCCCCGCCACGTAGTCGATCCAGGCGCCGCGCCTCGGCCCGATCTCATCGAGGTCGAACCCGGCCCGCTCGCCGGTGGCGTCGAGCGTCACCTCGACCCGTCGATCGGTCGTCGCGACGACGGCGATCCGGATCTCGAGGTCGATCGCGGCCGGGAGGACGAGTCCGTCGTTGTAGTCGGTATGCTCGCCGATGAGGTTCACCCGGCCGGGCGACCGGACGACGGCGATCCCGTCCGGGCCCGCGGCGGCGGCCGGCTCGATCTCGGCGAGCCGGCGCCTCAGCAGGCCGGCGTCCACGACCGACCGGTCGACCTCGCTGACGCCGCCCGCGACCCAGCCTTGGCTCACGGGCGGACCTTCGAAGGGTCCCGTGGCGCGAGCCGCCGCAGCTGCGCGGCGGTCTCCTCGGGGAGCGTGTCGTTGATGAAGGCTCCGGCGCCCGTCTCCGAGCCGGCGAGGAACTTGAGCTTCGTCTCGGTCCGGTTCGGCGGGTAGAGCTCGACGTGGAGGTGATACCCCTCGTGGTCGCCGCCGTCGGTCGGGCGCTGGTGGATCGCCATGATGTACGGCAGCGAGAACCCGAAGAGCGCGTCGTACTTGAGCAGCAGGGTCTTGAGGATCAGCGCCATCCCCGCCACCTCGGCGTCGGTGAGCTCGTGGAGCCAGCCGACGTGCCGTCGCGGGAGCAGGTGCACCTCGTACGGCCATCGCGCGTAGAAGGGGACGACGGCGAGCCAGTCGTCCGTCCGGGCCACGACCCTCGACCCGTCGGCGAGCTCCTGCTCGAGGACGTCGCACCAGACGCAGCGTCCGGTCGACGCGAGGTGCGCCCTGCCGGCCGCGTCCTCGCGCGCGAGCACCGACGGCAGCCAGCTGTACGCGTAGATCTGGCCATGCGGGTGGTGGAGGGTGACGCCGATGATCTCGCCCTTGTTCTCGAAGCAGAAGACCGCGGCCACCTCCGGCCGTGCCCCCAGGATGAGCGTCCGATGCGCCCAGACGGCGATGAGGTGCTCGATCCGCTCGAGCGGCTGGTCGGCCAGCGTCCCGTCGTGGACCGGGGTGTAGACGACGACCTCGCACGCCCCGCTCGACGGGGCGACGGGCATGATCGCCGACCCGGCGACGACCGGCTCCGGGGGGTCCCGGCGCAGCGAGGGGAACCGGTTCTCGAAGACCGCGATGTCGAAGTCGGCGCGGGCGATCTCCGTCGGTGCGCCGCCCGGGCGCGTGGGGCAGAGCGGGCAGAAGTCGCGCGGTGGAAGGAATGTCCGGTCCTGGCGATGGGTCGCCGTCATCACCCACTCGCCGAGGGTCGGGTTCCAGCGGCGCTCGCTCATCGGGGCGCCGCCTTCCGCCGAGGGGTGCGCGAAGGCGGTCCGGTCGGCTCAGGGATCGGGGTCGGCTCGGGGATCGGGGTCAGCTCGGTCAGTCCGGCCTTGCGCGGGCCGCCCGGATCCCCCGGCCACGTGTAGTAGAGGATCGCGCGGCCGTCAGGGAGGCGCTCCTCCTCGACGACGAAATCGTGCGGACCATTCGCCGCCGACTCCCCGGCCTCACCGGTTCGCGGCCCGGCGGCCCCACCCATGACGCCGGCGCGCTCGTGCGCGCCGGCCCTGGCCTTCGTCATCGAGCCTCCTCGGCGCCGTCGGACCTCCCGGCCGCCTCGCCCAATCATACGGTCGTGCGCCCATCGCGGCGACGCCCGCCGACGCGGCGCCGGCCGAGCATCGCGGTCGCGGCGACGCGCGCCGGCGATCGCCGCGCCGGCCCCACAATGGTCTGTACCAATCGCTCCTCTGCGCTATACTCGCCGGACCAGCAAGCGAGAGGGACTGCCGGCGGTATGGGCAAGGAGCCGCTCCATTCCATCGTCGCGAGCCGGGCGGAAACGCGGATCCGGTCCGGTGAATGGGCGCCGGGAACGCGCCTCCCACCGGAGCGCGATCTGTGTCGCGTGCTCGACATCAGCCGGGCGACGCTCCGACAGGCGCTCGCCGAGCTCGAGCAGCGCGGGCTCATCACTCGCCACCAGGGACGCGGGACGTTCGTCACGCGACCGCCGGTCGCGGCGGAGCTCTCGGGGTTCTTCAGCGTCGCTGCCGCACTGCGAGCACGAGGCATGCAGCTCGTCACGCGCGTCCTGTCCGTGGAGACCGTCGACGCGAGCCGCCAGCTGGCCCAGGACCTCGGACGCTTCCCGGGCGATGCGCTCGTCCGGGTCGACCGCCTCCGGTCGGTCGAGGCCGAGCCGCTCATCCTCGAATCCACGTGGCTCGCGCTCGCCCGCTTCCCGCGGCTCGAGGTGGCCGATTTCGAGGGCCGCTCGCTCTACGACATCCTCCGCGAGGACTACGGCTGCGAGCTCGAGAGCGCGATCGAGTCGTTCGAGCCGGTCGTGACGACCCCGCGGGAAGCACACCACCTCGACGTCCCCCGCCATTCGCCCGCCCTCCTCCTCCGGCGCATCGCGTCGGATCGCGCCGGAGTGCCGGTGGAGGCGAGCAACTCGCTCCTGCGCGGCGATCGCTCGCGATTCCTCCTGGAGCGTCGCGTCGACGACGTCTGGCTCGCCGACCGGAGCAGCGGCCCCGCATCGACCGGGGCGCCGGCGGGCGAGGCACGGCGAACCGCGGACGACCCAGACCGGAACGGGATCGACCCCGCGCGCGTCCGCGACGCGCTCCTCCCCGAGCGCGCCTGACCGTTCCGCGCCTCACCCCTCCGCGCCCGGTGGCGGGCTGTTCCTAGCGACGATCCGCCCCGCCGACAGCCGGCGCGGCGACTGCGCCACCGCGCGCCGGGGGGAGCGCGATGACGAACCGGGCGCCCCCCCCGGGCGCGTCGTCGGCCGTGAGCGTCCCGCCGTGGAGCTCGACGATGCGCCGGGCGATCGCGAGACCCAGGCCGCTCCCGGATCCCTTGGCACCGGCCGCGCCCGGGAGCCGGGCGAACGGCTCGAAGACACGCTCCCGCGCGTCGCGCGGGATGCCCGGGCCTTCGTCTGCGACGGACAGGACCGCGTGCCCGCCGGCGCGTTCCACCGCGACCGTCACCGTGCCGCCGGCAGGTGAGTGGCGCATCGCGTTGTCGAGCAGGACGACGAGCGACTGGATGAGCCGGTCCGGATCCGCGTCGGCGTTGACCGGAGGGCCGTCCCCCGGGCCGACGAACGTCACGTCGCGCTCCGCCGCGAGCGGGCCGGCACGGGTCGTCGTGTCGCGCGCGATCGCCCGCAGGTCCACGGGCCGACGGTCGAGGGAGAGGGCACCCCGGTCGGAGGCGTCGAGGGCGAGGAGATCGTCCACGAGCCGCCCGAGCCGATCGGCCTCGGAGACGACGTCGGCGACGAGCGGCCGCCCGGCCTCCGTCACCAGGCCTTCGCGTTCGAGCACCTCGGCAGAGGCGCGGATGATCGCCGCCGGGGTGCGGATCTCGTGGGACGCGTCCGCGACGAACCGCCGCTCGGTGTCGAACGCGGCCCGGATCGGGACGAGCGCACGGTTGACGACGACGACGGTGACGAGCGCCGCGCCGAGGAGGCCGAGGCCGCAGACGATGACGACCGTCCAGACGAGTGTCTGGGACTGCCGATCGTGGAGCGTGAGGACGTAGCCCGCCTGGACGTGGCCGGAGGGCGCACCGTCGTTGACGATCGGCACCGTGAGGAGGCGGACCGAGATGCCGCCGGCGTCGACGGTCCGCAAGTCACGACCGGATCCCGATGCGGACGCCACGGCGGCGGCGTCCGGCAGGCCGTCGAGCGGGACGAGCGAGGGATTCGAGACGACCGTTCCCGACGTGTCGAGGACGAGGAAGAACGTGTCCGACGATGCGGGCGGGCGCTCGGACGGTTCGTCGCCACTCTCGCTCGACTCGCCGTCGGCACCGGAGGCCTGGGCGCCGGAGGCCGGGGCGCCCGCGGCAACAGCCGACGCATCGCCGCGCGCGAGGAACGCGTCGGTCGCCGCGGTGAGTGCCCGGTCCACGTCGTCGTCGAGCGCCCGGATGGCCGTGAACGCCGTGACGGCGCCGATGGCGATGACGAGCGCGGAGACGAGCGCGAGGATGACCACCGCGAGGCGGAGGCGCGTCCGTGCGAGGAGGCGGGCGTGCGGATCGGTCCTGGCGCTCATCGGCCAGTCCGGCGGGCAGTCGTCACGCGTCCTCCCGGAGCGTGTAGCCCACGCCACGGACGGTGCGGAGGAGCCCGTCTCGTCCGAGCTCGCCGAGCTTGCGCCGGAGATATGAGACGTAGAGGTCGACGACGTTGGAGTAGACGTCCGGCTCCGCGCCCCAGACCGCGTCGAGGATCTGCTGCCGGGTGACGACCCGCCCCGCGTTCCGCATGAGGTAGGCGAGGAGCGCGAACTCGCGCGCCGAGAGGTCCACGGACCGCTCGCCGACCCGGACGACGTGACGCTCCTCGTCGAGCTCCACGTCGGCCACCGCGAGCCGCACCTCCGCGGCCGGAGCGGCACGACGACCGAGCGCGCGTATCCGCGCAAGGAGCTCGGAGAAGGCGAACGGCTTGGCGAGGTAGTCGTCCGCGCCGGCGTCGAGCCCCGCGACCCGATGCTCCACGGAGCCGAGAGCCGTGAGCATGAGAGCGGGTGCCATCACGCCGCGCGCGCGCATGAGCCGGAGCAGCTCGAGGCCATCGAGGTCCGGGAGCATCCGATCGAGGACGAGGACGTCGTACTCGCCACTCCCGACGAACGCGAGGCCCGACACGGCATCGGGCGCGAGGTCGACGGCATGGTGCTCGGCGACGAGGACCCGGCGGATGAGCTCGCCCATCCGGGGCTCGTCCTCCACGACGAGAAGGCGCATGGTCGCCATCCTGTGTGCCCGCGCAGCCGCCGTCAACGGTCAGACGGCATTCGTGTGAGAACGCACATCCGGACCACAGGGACGAATCATCGACATCCGCGAGCATCCGGGTCGGTGGATCGCTTCCTCGGGGCCCGACGGTGTCGGAACCCCCTCCCCCCGCCGGCTCCGGGGGCGGTCACCCTGCATCGACACGACAGGTGGCCTTTCGATGACCGACGACCTCGACACAACGGGCTCCTCCTCTGGCCCGTCCCCCCTTCCGTCCGCCGCGACCGGCCCGGGTCTCACCTCCGGCCCGGGCGGTCCGGCGCGACGGCCTTCCTCCTCCACACCCACCCCGCGCGCCCGGCGCATCGGCCTTGCCACGGCGACGATCGCGGCGCTCGGAACCCTCGCGATCGCCATCGCCGCTGCCGGCACCATGGGCGGCACCCCGTCCACGGCCGCAGCGGTCGATGCCGCCACGATCATCTCGGCCACCGCCGCCGCGGCCACGCCCGCTCCCACCGAGCAGGTGGTCGTGGACACCGTCTACGTGAACGCGCCCGCCCCGAAGGCGCTGCCGCCGATCGTCGTGCCCTCCAAGGTGAAGGCCACGCCGAAGCCGCCCATCCGCGTGGTCAAGATCGTGCCGAGCGCCGGCGGCGGAGAGCGGGAGGGCGGCGACCAGGGCGAGGCCCAGTCGGGCGAAGGAGATGACTGACATGAGCGTCCGCGATCCCGGCACGAGCCTTCGTACGCCCGACCCCAGGATGTCCGCGTCCTCCACCCCGGCC
>JBAWVU010000046.1:0-11581 GCA_037147135.1 Chloroflexota bacterium | reverse complement strand
CCGGGAAGCCGACCGTGGCGGAGCGACTCCGGTCGCTCGGAGTCGCCGGGATCCTCTCGCGCGACGACGTCGCCGCGGAGAGCGCGAAGCCGCTCGAGTCCGAGCGCTGGGCGGGCGCCGTCGACTGCGTCGGCGGGGCGGCACTCGCCTACATCCTCCGGACGCTCCGCTACCGGGGTGCCGTCGCGGCAAGCGGCAACACTGGCGGGCCCGGCCTCACGACGACCGTGTTCCCGTTCATCCTCCGCGGCGTCGCGCTCCTCGGCATCGATTCCGCCGGGGTCCCCATCGACGAGCGGCGGGCGCTCTGGGGGCGGATCGCGACCGACCTCCGGCCGCTCGCGCTGGGCGACGACGTGACGGAGGTCGACCTCGACGGCCTCGAGCCCGCCCTCGATGCGATCCTCGCCGGCCGGGCGGAGGGTCGCTGGCTCGTGCGGCCGGGCGGCCGCGCCTACCCGTGAGGCGCCGCGCCCGAGGTCGACACCGTCCCGGCGGCCGATGACGCGGGCCGCGACCGCGACCGCGACGCGAGCCGGACGAGCGCCTTGCCGATCTCCCAGGCGACGAAGAGCGACGCGCCGGCGAGGAGCGCGATCCCCCACTGCTCGAGCGACTGCGACCTGGTCCCGAGGATCCTCTGGCAGACGTCCGTCTCCGTCGCGAGGATGGCGAGCACGAACTCGACGAGGACGATGATGTTGAGCTCGCGGTTGTCGAACGTCGACACGGCGAGTGTCGAGCCGAGCTCGCTCCTGCTCTCGAACGTGCTCACGATCCGGAAGAACGCGAACGCCGACAGCGCGAGCTACGTGCCGGCCGCCGCGCCCCCGTAGCGGTCCGCGCCGAGGACGTTGAGCGCGAGGACCCAGCCGGCGATGAAGAGCCCGACGAGGCCCGTCGTGGCGACGACGCCGCGCGTGAGGATCGAGGTGTCGCGCGGGCGCGGGACCCTCGTCATGAGGCCCGGCGTCTCGCGGTCGAAGCCGAGCGCGATGCCGAGCGGCCCGTCGACGACGAAGTTGATCCAGAGGATCTGGATCGGGGTGAATGGCTCGCCCGCCGCGATGTTGAGGAGCGACGCGCCGAGGAACGTGAGGACGAACGCGACGAGGGTGATGAGCACGAAGCGCACGTACTTCGTGAGGTTGTCGTAGAGCTTGCGACCCTGCTCGACCGCGTACACGATCGTGGAGAAGTCGTCGTCCTCGAGGATCATCCGGCCGGCGTTCTTCGCGACGTCGGTGCCGGTTCCCATCGCGATGCCGATGTCGGCGGCCTTGATCGCCGGCGCGTCGTTCACGCCGTCGCCGGTCATCGCCACGACATAGCCGGCCTTCTGGAGGACCTTCGCGAGGAGCACCTTGTGCTCGGGAGCGACGCGTGCCACGACGCCGATGTCGCGGATCCGGGTGAGCTGCTCCTGGTCGCTGAGCTTCGCGAAGTCCTCCCCGAGGATCGCATCGCCGGGGATCCCCACCTGCTTCGCGACGGCCGCCGCCGTGACGAGGTCATCGCCGGTCACCATGCGGACCACGATGTGGGCGGCCTGCGCCTTCTCCACCGCGGGCTTCGACGTGGGTCGCGGCGGGTCGATCATCCCCACGAGGCTCACGAGCTGGAGGCCGGTGACGAAGCCCAGGAGGTCGCCCTTCGGATCGAAGGCGGACGGGTCCAGGTCGCAGAACGCCGCGGCCATGACGCGCAGCCCTTCGCCCTCCATCCGCGTGGCGCTCGCGAGCGACTGCTGCTTCCTGTCGTCGTCGTACGCGATGACGGAATCACCGGCGAGCTGGGTCGTCGAGCGCTCGGTCACCGCGGGAGCCGAACCCTTCACGAAGCAGCGGACGACCTCCTTGCCGGCGGCGTCCGTCGCCTTGTTGAAGGTCGCCATGAGCTTGTACGTGGGATCGAACGGGAGCGTGGCGAGGCGCTCGTACGTGGAGCGCGTCGTGTCGATGGAGAGGCCGGCCTTGATCGCGAGGACGAGCAGCGCCCCCTCGGTCGGGTCGCCGACGACCTTCCCGTCCTTGAGCAGCGCGTCGTTCGCGACGACGTAGGGGAGGATGAAGGGGTCGATCGACGCCGCCGCGCCGGCCGTGTGCTGGACCTGGCCGTCGGTGCTGTAGCCGCTCCCGGTGATCGTGTACCGGTCGGGCCCGTCGGTGAGCTCGACCGCCGTCATCTGGTTCATCGTGAGGGTGCCGGTCTTGTCGGCATCGATCGACGACGTGGACCCGAGGGTCTCGACGGAGGAGAGCTGCTTGACGATGGCGTTCCGCTTCGCGAGGTCCACCGCGCCCATGGAGAGGATCACCTGGACGACGGTGGGAAGCGCCTCCGGGATCGAGGCGATCGCGAGGGCGACCGCGGTGATGAACAGGGTCGCGACCGACTGGCCGCGCGCGAGCCCGAGCGCGAACATGACGACCATCGTGATGCCGGCGACCGCGGCGATCGCGAGGGTCATCCGGTTGAGCTGCCGCGTGAGCGGCGTCTCTTCCACCTTGGGCGTCGAGAGCATGTGGGCGATCCTGCCGACCTGGGTGGCGCCGCCCGTGTCGGTGACGACCATGAGGCCACTGCCGTGCGTCACCGGGGTCTGCATGAACGCCATGTTCACCTGGTCACCCGGCCCCAGGTCGCGGCCGGCGGGGAGCGGACCGACCGACTTCGACGAAGGGACGCTCTCGCCGGTGAGCGCCGACTCATCGATCTGGAGCTGGCTCGCCCCGACGAGGCGCCCGTCGGCGGGGACCTGGTCTCCGGCGGCGATGAGGACGACGTCGCCGGGAACGACCAGGTCGGCGGCGATCTCCGCCTCCGTTCCATCGCGGCGGACCCGCGCCGTCGGCACGAGCATGGACCTGAGCGCGTTCATCGCGCTCTCGGCCTTGCCTTCCTCGCGCATCCCCACGATGGCGTTCAGGACCGTGAGGAGGAGGAGGAGGAGGATGCCGGTCGCCCACTCGGCGATGACGAGCGAGACGGCCCCGGCGACGAGCAGGATGATCTGCATGTAGCTCGCGTACTGGCCGACGAACCGGCGCCACTCGGGCGTCGGCTTCTCCGTCGGGAGCGCGTTGTGCCCGACCTTCGCGAGGAGCGCCGCGGCCTGCGCCGCGGATAGCCCCGTCGCGGGGTCCACGCCGAGCCTCTGCGCGACGTCGTCGGGCGAGAGCTGGTACCACGCCGTCGCACCCGCAGGGGCAGCCACACCCGCCGGGGCGGTCGCCGGATCCGTCATCTCCGCTCCTCCAGGGCGGCGACCGGTCAGGCCGCCTTCGACTTCGATGTCATCCGGACGAGCGCCTTCCCGATCTCCCAGACGACGAGGAGCGACACGCCCGCGCCGAACGTGATCCACCACTCACCGGCCGACAGGTCGGTGGTCCCGAGAAGCTTCTGGAACGCGTCCATGGACGTGACGAAGTACGCGAGCGCCACCTCGACGAGGACGATGATGTTCAGGGTCCGGTTGTCGAACGTGCTCACGTGGAGGACGGAGCCCGTCTCGCTCCGGCTCTCGTACGTGCACACGATCCGGAAGTAGGCGAACGCGGTGAGCGCCATCGCGGCGCCCTCCGCGACCCCACCGGGCCCGCCGCTCCCGTCCTTGATGAGCGCGACGAGCCATGCGGCCATGAAGATGCCGACGCCCGTGGCGGTGACGATGACGCCGCGGGTGAGGATCGTCGCATCGCGCAGGCGCGGCTTCTTGAGCATGATCCCCGGCGACTCCGCATCGAAGCCGAGCGCGATGCCGAGCGGGGTGTCGATGAGGAAGTTGATCCAGAGGATCTGCATCGGGGTGAAGGGCTGGCCGGCGGCGATGTTCAGGACGCTCGCGGCCAGGAACGTGAGGACGAATGCGACGAGGGTGATGAGGATGAACCGGACGTACTTCGTCAGGTTGTCGTAGAGCTTGCGGCCCTGCTCCACCGCGTGGATGATCGTCGCGAAGTTGTCGTCCTGGAGGATCATCCGGCCGGCGTTCTTCGCGACCTCCGTCCCGGTCCCCATGGCGATCCCGATGTCGGCGGCCTTGATCGCCGGGGCGTCGTTCACGCCGTCGCCGGTCATGGCCACGACGTCGCCCTTCTTCTTGAGCGTCTCGACGAGGAGCACCTTGTGCGCCGGCGCGACGCGGCCCACGACGCCGATGTCGTCGATCTGGGCGAGCCGCTCCTCCTCGCTGAGCTTCGCGAAGTCCTCGCCGAGCACCGCGCGCCCCGGGATCCCGAGCTGCGTGGCGATCGCGGCCCCGGTCACCACATCGTCGCCGGTCACCATGCGGACCCGGATGTGCGCGGCCTGCGCTGCCGCCACGGCCGGCTTCGACGTCTCGCGCGCCGGGTCGATCATGCCGACGAGGCTCGCGACCTCGAGGTCGGTGATGTGGGCGAGGAGGTCGCCGTTCGGGTCGAACGTGGCCGGGTCCAGGTCGCGGGAAGCGGCGGCCATGACCCGGAGGCCCTGCCCCTCCATCCGCTCGATGTTCGCGACGGCCCTCTGGCGCAGCGAGTCGTCGATGGCGATGGCGTCCGGGCCGGAGAGGGTGGTCGTGGCACGATCGAAGATCGCGGGCGCGGCACCCTTGACGAAGCAGCGCACGACCTTCTTCCCCGACGCGTCCGTCGCCGCGTTGAACGTGGCCATGAGCTTGTACGTGGGGTCGAAGGGCAGCGTCGCGAGCCGCTCGTACTTCGCGCGCGTCGCGTCGACCGAGAGTCCGGCCTTCACCGCCAGGACGAGCAGCGCTCCCTCCGTGGGGTCGCCGACGACCGTGCCGTTCTCGATCTTCGCGTCGCTCGCGACGACGTAGGGGACGATCGCGTCGTCGATCGACAGCGACGTCCCGGCGGCGTGCTGGACGACGCCCTCCGTGGAGTAGCCGATGCCGGTGACCGTGTAGCGGTCGGTGGCATCGAGGACCTCGACCGCCGTCATCTGGTTCATCGTCAGCGTCCCGGTCTTGTCCGAGTTGATCGCCGACGTGGATCCGAGCGTCTCGACCGAGGTGAGGTTCTTCACGATCGCCTTGCGCTTCGCGAGGTCGACCGCGCCCATGGAGAGGATCACCTGGACGACGGTCGGGAGCGCCTCCGGGACCGCGGCGATCGCGAGCGCGACCGCGGTGACGAACAGTGTGTCCAGCGGCTGGTTCCGCGAGATGCCGAGCGCGAACATGACGAGCATCGTCACGCCGGCGACGGCCGCGATCCACAGCGTCATCCGGTTCAGCTGGCGGGTGAGCGGCGTCTCCTCCTCGGCCGTGGCCGAGAGGAGGTGGGCGATCCGGCCGACCTGTGTCTGGCCACCCGTCGTCGTGACGATCATCACGCCACTGCCATGCGTGACCGGCGTGTTCATGAACGCCATGTTCGACTGGTCGCCCGGCCCGAGGTCCTTGCCGCCCGGCAGCATCTTCGCGCCCTTGGCCGACGGCACGCTCTCGCCGGTGAGTGCGGACTCGTCGATCTGGAGCGCGGCGACCGAGATGAGGCGCCCATCCGCCGGGACCTGGTCGCCGGCGGCGAGGAGGACGACGTCGCCGGGGACGAGCTGGTCGGCCGGGATCGCCGACTCGGCGCCGTCCCGCCTGACGCGGGCGGATGCCTTCATCATCGACTTGAGGGCGTTCATCGCGCTCTCGGCCTTGCCCTCCTCGCGCATCCCCACGACCGCGTTGATGATCGTGAGGATGATGAGGAGGACCGCCGTCGACCACTCCTTGATGAGGAGCGAGACGATGCCCGCCACGACGAGGATGATCTGGAGGTAGCTCCGGTACTCGTCGACGAACCGGCGCCACTCGGGCTTGGCCTTCTCCGCCGGAAGGGCGTTGGGGCCGTACTGCTTCGCGGCGTCCGCGGCCTGGGCCGCGGAGAGCCCCGTCGCGGGGTTCACGCCGAGCTTCTGCGCGACGTCGTCGGGCGAGAGCTGGTACCAGGCGGTCACGCTCGTCGTGGCGGTCGCACCCACCGTGGCGGTCGCACCCGCCGTGGTGGGTGTCGCCGGATCCGTCATCTCTGCACCTCCAGGGCCGGAGTGGACGAGGGGCCCGTCGGACGCCGGAGCGTCAGCCCTTCCTGGACTTCCTGCCCTTCTTCGGCTTGTCGGCGTCGGCATCCTTCGTCTTCGCCGCGGCCAGCTCGGCCGCGATCGGGTCGGGCGCGGCACCCTTGGGCGCCTCGGCCTCGAGCGCCCGCTTGGCGGCGAGGAGATCGGCCTGCTGCTCCGGGGAAACGACCGGGTACTGCGGGTCGATCTCGATGAGGGCGGACGCGATGATCGCGGCCGCGGCGACCCGCGCGAACGGCTTGTCGTCCGCGGGGATGACATACCAGGGCGCCCACTCCGTGCTCGTGTTGGAGAGGACCTCGGAGAACGCCTTCTGGTAGTCGTCCCAGTAGGCGCGCTCCTTCGCGTCGTTGCTCGAGAACTTCCAGTTCTTCTCGGGCAGGTCGACCCGGGCGAGGAACCGCCGGCGCTGCTCCTCGTTGCTGAGGTTGAGGAAGAGCTTCACGAACTTGAAGCCCTGGTCGGTGAGGTAGCGCTCCCAGTCGTTGATCTCGCGGAACCGCCGGGTCCAGACGTCCTTGCCCTTCATCTCTGCCGGCATCCTCTGCCCGTCGAGGATCGCCGGGTGGACGCGGACGACGAGGACCTCCTCGTAGTGGCTCCGGTTGAAGATCCCGATGCGACCGCGTTCGGGCAGGGCCTTCGCGTACCGCCAGAGGTAGTCGTGGTCGATCTCCTCGACCGACGGGATCTTGAAGCTGTTCACCGACACGCCCTGCGGGTTCACCCCGCTCATGACGTGCTTGATCGTGCCGTCCTTGCCCGCGGCGTCCATCGCCTGGAGGACGACGACGAGGCCGTACGTGTTCTGGGCGGCGAGGCGGTCCTGGTACTCCGCGAGGAGCTCGACACCCGCGGCGAGGTACTCCTTCGCCTCGGACTTGCTGATGGCCCGCGTGCCGGCGGGGTCGAAATCACCCGGCAGGCGGACCTTCCGTCCGGGCTTCACGCAGAACTGCTCGGCGAACTCAGCGATCCGCTTGGGTCGCAGGTCGAGGTCGGCCAGGTGAGTCGGCTCCTTCCGGGTCCTGGTTCCGGGTCGGTGGATCTGGGATGCCTCGTGCGTGGTCAGGCGGCGGTCGCGGGCGCCGGCGCGGCAGCCGGCACGACCGTCTCGGGCTCGTCATCGAGCGGAGCCTTCCAGACGAGCTTCCGGATCTCGGAGACCACGAGGACGAGGAGCCCGACGCCGATGCAGATGAACCACTGTTCGGACGACAGGTTCGTCGTGTCGAGGAACCGCTGGAAGATGCCCAGCTCCACCGCGAGGAAGATCGAGGCGACGGAGATGAGGGAGGCGATGACGAACGCGCGGTCCTGCATGACCTCGGCGGAGAAGACCGAGCGGGTCTCGTCCTTCGTCGCCCACGAGAACGCGAGGTTCGAGATCGAGAAGGTCGTGAAGCCCATCGTCCGGGCGATCGCGTCGTTATCCGACGGGAATGCGGTGGTGGCCCACCAGATGACCACGAGCGCACCCGCCCCCATGACGAAGCCGGCGAAGGCCAGCCAGGCGAGCAGACGTGTCGGGAGGATCGCGGCGTTCGCCGGGCGCGGCTTGCGCTTCATGAGCCCTTCGGCCGGCTTGCCGTAGCCGAGGCCGATCGCCTGGAAGACGTCGACGGTGAAGTTCACCCACAGGGTCTGGAGCGGGAAGAACGGGATGCCGCCTGCGATGTTGAAGATCGCCGACCCGAGGAACGTGAAGATGAAGCCGAAGAGCCACCCCATCTGGGCGCGGATGTACTTCTTCAGGTTGTCGTAGAGCCCACGCCCGAGCTCGACCGCCTTGACGATCGTCGCGAAGTCGTCGTCGGTGAGGATCATGACGGCGGCTTCCTTGCTCACCTCCGTCCCGGTGATCCCCATCGCGATGCCGATGTCGGCCTTCTTGAGGGCGGGCGCGTCGTTCACGCCGTCGCCGGTCATCGCGACGATGTGGCCCTTCATCTTGAGGACGTCGACGAGGCGCACCTTGTGCTCCGGCGTGACGCGGGCGATGACGCCGATCCCGTCGATCTCGCGCATCGCCTCGGCGTCGCTCATCGCGCCGAACTCGGCCCCGGTGATCGCGCGGCCATCGATGCCGAGGTCGGACGCGATCGCCTGGGCGGTGACCGCGTGGTCGCCGGTGATCATCCGGACCTGGATCCCCGCGGACTTGGCGGTGGCGATCGACGCCTTCGCCGCCGGCCGCGGCGGGTCGACGATGCCGACGAGCGCGAGAAGGGTGAGGCCGTCGACGAGGGGCAGGAGGTCGGCGGTCGGGTCGAACGTGGCCGGGTCGAAGTCCTTCCGCGCCGTCGCCATGACGCGGAGGCCCTTCTCACCGAGGCGCTGGTTCTCATCGAGGTACTTCTGCGAGAAGTCGGCGACCGGGATGACGTGTGCGAGGTCGGCGCCGAGCCCGTTCGCCGCGCGGGCGAGGAGCTGGTCCGGCGCGCCCTTGACGAACGCGCGGATGACGTCCTTTCCGGATTCGTCCTTCATCGCATGGAAGGTGGCCATGAACTTGTACGCCGCGTCGAACGGGAGCTCGGCGACCCGCGGGTACTGCTCGCGGGTGAGCGCCGGGTCCACGCCCCCCTTCGCGGCAAGCACGACGAGCGCGCCCTCCGTCGGATCGCCGATGAGCTCGCCGCCCTTCACGACGGCATCCGCGCAGAGGGCCATCGGGAGGAGGAAGGCATCGAGCGGGACGTCCGGCTGTCCGCCGGTCCGGTTGATCTGGCCGTCCGTGCCGTAGCCGGTGCCGGTGATCGCGTAGCGCCGCCCGGGGATGCTCATCTCGACCGCGGTCATCTGGTTGAGCGTGAGCGTCCCGGTCTTGTCGGAGTTGATCGCCGAGGTCGACCCGAGGGTCTCCACCGACCGCAGCCGCTTCATGATCGCGCCGGACTTCGCGAGCGACTGGGTCCCCATCGAGAGGATGGTCGTGACGACGGCGGGGAGGCCGGTCGGGATCGCGGAGACGGCGAACGCGACCGCCGTGATGAAGAGCGCCTGGAACGTCTCCCCGCGCCAGGCCCCGAGGCCCATCGACGCGACGAGCGCGAGGCCGGCGATGACGAGGATCTGGTTCGTCAGCTTGTTCAGCTGCTTGGTGAGCGGCGTGGACTCGGACTTCTCGGCCTGGAGGAGCCCGGAGATGTGGCCGACCTCGGTGGCCATCCCCGTCGCCGTCACGACGACGTCGCCCGCGCCGCGCGTGACGCTGGTGTTCATGTAGGCCATGTCCACGCGATCGCCGAGCGGCGTGTCCGCCTTCTCCACGGGATCGACGCCCTTCGACGCGGGGATGCTCTCGCCCGTGAGGGCGGACTCGTCGATCTCCAGCGTGGCGGCGCGGATGATGCGGCCGTCCGCCGGCACGACGTCGCCCGCTTCCAGGTGCACGACGTCGCCGGGGACGATCTGGTCCGCCGGGATCTCGACGATCTGGCCGTCGCGGCGCACCTTGGCCTTGACGAGCATCATCCCCTGGAGCGCGGAGACCGCCTTCGCGGCCTTGCCCTCCTGGTTCAGGCCCATCGCCGCATTGACGAGCGTGAGGATGATGAGCAGGCGTCCGGTCTGGGCCTGGCCGGGGATGAAGAAGCACACGACGCCGGCCACGAGCAGGACGATCTGCATCGGGTCCGCGTACTGGCGCAGGAAGGCGCGCCAGCGCGGCTCGCGCTTGCCCTCGGCGAACCTGTTCGGGCCGAAACTGGCGAGACGGGACGCGGCATCCGCCGTGGAGAGCCCCTGGTCCACCGTGACGCCCTGCTGCTTCAGCGCGTCGTCGACGGAGAGCGTGTGCCACGCGGGTCCTGCCGCGGGCGGCGAACTGGTCATCGGCTGCCTCTCCTCCCGGTGACCGCGCCGGACGGACGGCAGACAGCAGCGGCCTGCGCACCGGCGACACGGATGGACGGAGTCTACGACGCTCACAGGGCCCGGACACACCCCCCGGCGAGATGTGTCGCATCGTCGAGGTGCGGCGGCGCACCGGGTTTGGCGCGGCGCGCGGGGCGTGGGCAGGGCGCCGGCCGTGGCGCGGCGCGTGCGCGGCGCGTGCGCAGCGAGTGTGGGCGGCGCGTGCCCGGACGCTCGGCGAACGGCCCGGATCAGGCCTCTGCGCGCGGGTACGAGCCCAGGACGCGCAGGAGCGTCGTCGCGTCGGCGAGCCGCTCGAGCGCGCGCTGCGTCGCGGGGGCCCCGGCGTCGGCATCGAGGTCCACCCAGAAGACGTACTCCCACGCGCGCTCCAGGCTGGGCCGCGACTCGAGCTTGCTCATGTTCATCCGCTCGTCGGCGAGGATCGAGAGGCAGCGCAGCAGCGTGCCCGGCTCGTTGCGGACGCCCATGACGACCGTCGTCCGCATCCCGCGGGCCGCCGCCTGGACGGCGAGTGGCTCGCGCAGCTCGCCGTCGGAGAGCGCCGCGTCCGGCCGCGTCACGACGAGGAAGCGCGTCCGGTTGTCCGGCACGCTCTGGATGCCGTCGGCGAGGATCTCGAGGCCCGCGAGCCGGGCCGCCCGCGGCGACAGGACCGCCGCGGCGCCACGCTCGTCGCGGTCGGCGATCGCCCGGCCGGCCGCGGCCGTGTTGTACGTCGAGAGGAGCTGCCACGGCCGACCGCGGAGGAACCGGTCCGCCTGCCCGAGCGCCTGGATGTGCGAGTAGACGCGCTCGATCCCGTCGATCGAAGCGCCCGGGAGCGCGGCGAGACACAGCTGCACGGGGACGACGACCTCTCCGCGGACGACGAGGTCGTGCTCGAGGAGGAGGTCGTAGTTCTCCCGGACCGTCCCGTTGACGAGATTCTCGATCGGGACGACGCCCGCCGCGATGGGCGCGACGCCCTCCGCACCCGCGACACCCGCGATGCGCGCCGCGACGACCGGGGCGTCCACGACGACGGACACATCGCCCCGAGGGTCGGCCGGCCCCCGGCCGGCCTGGACCGCCTCGAACACGTCGCGGAACCCGGGGAGCGGCGCGGTCTCCGATGCCGCGAAGTACGCGACGACCGCGTCCTCGGCGAAGGCCCCCGGCTCCCCCGAGTAGGCGACGCGGATCATGCGGCGCGGCTCACCGCTGCCCACCCCCGCCCGGAGATGCCGTCGTGAAGTGCCGTTCGTCGCGTCGGCTGACCTCCGCACCGGACTTCCAGATCGCGTACTCGAGCGAGTCGGCGAGCGCGGCCGTCGACGCACCGATGATGTTCGTGTCGCTCCCCATCGTCGACCACTCCCGCTCGGCGTCCGACGAGTCGATGATGACCCGCGTCCGTGCGGCCGTCGCCGACTGGCCGTCCACGATGCGCACCTTGTAGTCGACGAGGTGGACGGCGTCAAGCTCCGGGTAGAACGCCCGGAGGGCCTTGCGGAGGGCCGCGTCGAGCGCGTTCACCGGGCCGTTCCCGTCCGCGGCCGTGTGGAGGATCTCGCCGGCGACCTCGACCTTGACGGTCGCCTCCGCGCGCTGCTCGGCATCGCCGCGCTGCTCGACG
>JBAWVU010000045.1:0-11596 GCA_037147135.1 Chloroflexota bacterium | reverse complement strand
CTCGTGAGCCTCGCGATCGTGGTGGAGACCGGCGATCCTGCCTCGGCGGCCGCCGGCGCGGTCCAAATGGTGATCATCGTCGCGCTGGTCTACGCGCGGCGGCAGCTCCTGCTCGGGCGGACGGATCGCGGTGTCGTCCTCATCGTGGTCTCGGTGCTTGCGGCGTGCCTCGTCATGGCGGCGATCCCGCCACCTGTCCCGGCGCTCGCAGCCGCCCCGCTCATCGCCGTCGCCTTCTCGCTCTCGCTGTTCCACGGTCGGCGTCTCAGGGCCGCACTGATCGCCGTGTGGATCGTCGCCATCGTCATCGCGATCATCGTCGAGTTCACGCCACCCAGTCCCGACCTGCCCCCGGAGGTCGCAGCTGCATCGCGGGTCGCGACGTTCGCAGCGGTCGTCGGGCTCGTCGTCCTCGTCCTGTATCGGCACCGCCGCCGCCTCGAGGGGGCGATGAACGATGTGCAGACCACCGGCATCGCACTCCGCGCGAGCGAGGAGCGCTACCGGCTCCTGTTCGACGGCCTCGTCGCCGCCGTGTTCCTCCATGAGACCACCGACGACGGCCTGCCTGGCCGGATCGTCGCCGTCAACGACGTGGCCTGCCGACGTCTGGGCTACGAGCGCGACGAGCTGCTGCGCATGACGGTGGCGGACATCGACGCGCCCGACTCTCCGGTGGTCCCCCAGGATGTCGTCGCGCGCCTGCAGCGGGGCGAGCAGGTCCTCTTCGAGCAGACCCACGTCGCCCGCGACGGTCGGCTCATCCCGGTCGAGGTGAACACGCGGACGTTCCAGCTTCAGGCCCGGCCGGTCGTCCTCGCGGTCGCTCGCGACATCTCCGACCGGCGGAGGGCCGAGCAGGAGCTGCAGCAGCGCGACGAGCTTCTCCGACAGGCCCAGAAGATGGAGCTGGTGGGTCGCCTCGCCGGCGGCGTGGCCCACGACTTCAACAACATGCTCGGGGTGATCCTCGGCAACACCGAGCTTGCCCTGGCCCAGGTGGACCCGGCACAACCGGCCCACGCGGACCTCCTCGAGATCCAGGATGCCGCGGAGCGCTCAACCGACCTCACGCGGCAGCTGCTCGCCTTCGCTCGCAAGACGGCGGTCGTCCCGGCGGTGCTGGACCTCAACGAGACCGTGTCCGGGCTGCTCCCGATGCTGCAGCGGCTCATCGGTGAGAACGTCCAGCTCGCCTGGTGCCCGGGGGCGGACGTGTGGCCGGTCGTGATGGATCCGTCCCAGGTCGATCAGATCCTCGTCAACCTCTGCCTCAACGCGCGGGACGCCATCGCCGACGTCGGCACCATCACGATCGGGACGGCCAACTGCGCCATCGACGCGGCCTTCTGCGCGAGCCACGCGGACGCGGTGCCGGGCGAACATGCGCGGCTCACCGTGAGCGATACCGGTCGCGGCATGGACCGGGACGTCCTGGACCATGTCTTCGAGCCGTTCTACACGACCAAGGGGGTCGGCGAGGGGACCGGTCTCGGACTGGCCACGGTGCACGGCAGTCTCCTCCAGAACCACGGCTTCATCACGGTGTCCAGCGCGCCCGGCCACGGCTCGACATTCGAGATCTACCTGCCGCGGGACAGCGGTCAGGGCGAGTCGCCGCGCCCGGCGGGCGCCCTCGACTCGTCCACGGGCGGCCTTGAGACCATCCTGCTGGTCGAAGACGAGCCGGCGATGCTGAGGCTCGCGACGAGAGCGCTCGAAGCGCAGGGCTACACGGTGCTCGCGGCGGGCGGCCCGGGCGAGGCCATCCGCCTGGCGACCGATCATGCCGATGAGATCCGCCTGCTCGTGACCGACGTGCTCATGCCCGGCATGAACGGCAGGGACCTGGCGGACGCGCTGTCGCCTCTCCATCCCGGCCTCGCATGTGTGTTCATGTCTGGGCATGCGGCCGATACCATGACCGCCGGCGGGACGGTCGACGAAGGCACCTGCTTCATCCAGAAGCCGTTCTCGCTGCACGACCTGTCGCAAAGGTGCGCGAAGCACTGGACGACGTACCGGACCGCCTTCTCGACCCGGCGGGCCCATCGCGCTGATCGTCCGTCGTGGGGTGGGCATGTCATGATCGCTGCCGGCTCCCTCTCCAGGGACGGTGAGGGGCGGCCCGTAGCGATCCCGTATGGCGATCTGGTCGCGATCTGACCATGGGACTGAGAGGACGACACGGCTACGTCCACACGATGTGGGCAGTCATCGACGGCAACCGACGACGCGGTCCGCGTGGATGGAGGGATGATCGCGGGCTTGTCCCTGGCGGAGAGCCCGGGTGTCGTCGTCTACAGGGGGATCCCGTTCGCGGCGCCCCCGGTCGGCGAGCTGCGGTGGAAGCCGCCGCAGCCGGTCGTGCCGTGGGAGGGTGTGCGCGACGCCGGCGTCTTCGGGCCGACGTGCCCCCAGACGCCCTACCCGGCGGGATGCGTGTTCCCGGAAGGCACGACGCTGGACCGGGCCAGCGAGGACTGCCTCTACCTGAATGTCTGGACCGCGGGGACGGTGGCGACGGAGCCGCGGCCGGTGCTCGTGTGGATCCACGGCGGCGCCATGATCCGCGGCGCAGGCTCGTATCCCCTCTACGACGGGGCCGCCCTTGCCGCCAAGGGCGCAGTGGTCGTCACGATCAACTACCGCCTTGGCGCTTTCGGCCTTCTCGCTCATCCCGAGCTGACGGCCGAGTCCGAGCATCGTGCCTCTGGCAACTACGCCCTGCTCGATGAGGTCGCGGCGCTTCGGTGGGTGCAGCGCAATATCCGCGGCTTCAGGAGCGATCCCGAGCGGGTCACGGTCTTCGGCCAATCGGCGGGCTCCTCGATCGTCGCGACCCTCCTCGCCTCGCCACTGGGACGGGGCCTGCTCCACCGCGCGATCGGCGAGAGCGGGGGAGCCTTCGCTGGCATGCCGTCACTGACGGAGGCGGAAGGCTCCGGCGCGAGATGGGCGTCGTCGTTCACCGACGGGTCGCTGGGTGCGTTGCGCGAGAAGAGCGCAGAGGAGATCCTCGGCGCGACACCTCCGGCCGACCTGTTCTTCTCGTTCAACGTCGACGGGTGAGTCCTGCCCCGCGACTTCACGACGACGTTCGCGGAGGGTGCCCAGGATGACGTGCCGACCATGGTCGGGTACAACGCGGACGAGATGACCGCGCTGGCCCCGTTCCCTCCCACGCCGGCCGAGGCGTACGTCGAGTCATGCCGCATGCGGTACGGAACGATGGCCGACGGCTTCCTGGAGATCTACCCGGTGCGGACGGACGACGACGCGCGAGCGGCGCACTACGCGAGCATGCGCGACCTGTTGATCGGCTGGGGTGCCCGCTCCTGGGCGCGGGCCTCTGCCGCCACGGGCACGTCGAAGGTGCACGCGTACTACTTCACGCGCGTCCCGCCGGGCCTCGACAGCCAGCGCCATGGCGCATTCCACAGCGCGGAGATCGCGTACGTCTTCGGCAACCTGCTGCCGCCACGTCCCTGGCAGCAGGTCGATCGCGCGCTGTCGGACGCCATGATGGCGTACTGGATCAACTTCGCGACCCACGGCGATCCGAACGGAGCGGGCCTTCCGCCCTGGCCGGCGTACGAGACCCCGCGGGACACGGTGCTGACTCTCGGCGACACGATCGAGACCCGGAGCGGTGTGAACAGCCAGGGCGTGGACTTCTTCGACACCTACTGGGCCAGGGTCCGGAGTGGCGAGCTGCCGTATCCGCACTAGCAGGAACGGGTGCGGGTCCGAGCTCTGCCCGTAGCTCCCGGACGACCTCGAGGACGGCGGACTCGGCGACCGCCGCGCCGTCAGGCCCCATGGCGGCGGGCGAGAGCCCGCACTGACCCGCCCTTCTCTCGCCTGGCGACGGGAGGGAGTGGCGGCGGGAGGGAGTGGCGACGGGAGGGAGTGGCGACGGGAGGGAGCCGGGACTGCCTGCTACACTCTCCATCGACCGTTCTGGGAACGGCGGCGCGGAGCTGGATGGTCCGACTACGATCCGACCACGATCTGGGGCAGCGAGGGGCACCGTGAGACCCTTCGTGGCACCATCCGCGATCAGAAATGAACGTGGAGAGGTCGCATAGAGGCCTAGTGCAGCGGTTTGCTAAACCGCCAAGTGGCGCAAGCTGCTTCGAGGGTTCGAATCCCTCCCTCTCCGCCATCTCAACCGTGCGCGCGCCCGTAGCTCAGTGGATAGAGCGTCAGGTTGCGGACCTGAAGGTCGTGGGTTCGAGTCCCGCCGGGCGCGCCAACTCTCCAACACGGGATGACTGTCGGATGAACTCGAGGGATCGGTCCGTCGTCGGTTCCGGCTGCCGGCCGCGTCATGACCCGCCGAGTCTTCAGGCGGCTTTCAGCGAGATGGCGCATCCTCGGTGACGATGGCAGACCAGCGACCCCCGCGCGACGATCCCGATGGTGCCGGTGAGGCGCGCCCCGGCCAGACCGCGACCCCCCCGGACGTCACGGACGCGACGACCGCCTCCGCTGCGACCGCTGCGGACGGCGCGACTGCCGTGGACGCCACGACTGCTGCGGACGACGCCGCGGACGACTGGATCGCCGCGGACGATGTGGCCGCCGCGGACGCGCGCGTCACCCGACGCCTCGCGATCGGAGCCGTCGCGATCGCGCTCGTCGCGATCGGGTTGACCGCGTGGCGCTTCCTCGCACCCACTGCCGCGTCGTGCCAGTCGACCGCGTGGGATGCGGCCCCGTCGACCGCCGGCATGCCCGCCGGCTGGTCGATCGGCGCGACCCAGTACGACGCGGACCGGATGTCGATGACACTCGTCGGCCCGGTGCCGGAGGACCAGGTGAGCGCCCAGGCGGTGGTCTACGCGACGATCACCTGCTACGCGCACGACGCGGCCGGTGCCGTGACGAGGTCCCAGGCCGCCGCGACGGCCGCAGGGCAGAACGTGTCGGTGCGGACGGACCTCGGCGACCAAGGGTACACCGCCCTCGATCCGTCGGGAGCCAGCTTCGTACAGTTCCGCACCGGCGACGTCGTCGCGTCCGTGGCTGCGTCGAGCGACGCGACGGCCGCCGAGGTGGAGGCCGCCGCCTCCGCCTTCGACCGGGCACTCGGCGGCGACGGATCCTCCGCCGCGATCGGGACGCCGGAGCCGTCGAGCGGCATCTCGGCCTCGCCCTCCGTGGCGGCCTCCGCCGCTCCCTCCACCTCGCCGGAACCTGTGCCTTCCGCGATCGCGGCGGCGCCGGAGCTCGAGGCGGTGCTCCCCGGGACCGTCGCCGAGACGGCCCTCACGATCGACAGCGCCCTCGGATCCGCGGTGCTCGGCGACGACGCGGGGAGCCGGGCGATCATCGCCGCCCTCCGCGCTGAGGACAAGACCCCCGACGATCTCCGGCTCGCGCAGGCGTACGACCCGAACGGCACGCTGGACCTCTCGGTCGTCGCGTTCCAGGTCGAAGGCCTGCAGAGCGCCGCGCTCCAGAAGATCGTGCTCGACACGTGGCTCTCGGCGACCGGGACCGGCGTGACGACGAGCACGATCACGCTCGGCGGCCGGGAGTTCACGAGGATCGACTACGGCGACGGCGGGTCGATGTCCTACGTGACGACCGACGGCGACATCGTCATCGTGATCGAGACCTCGGACGCTGACCTCGCGGCCCAGGCCGCGGCTGCCCTGCCCTGATCGACGCCACCGGTCCGGACACGAGCCGTGTCGGATCCGAGCCATCCACGATCCGTGGTCCGAGCCTCGCCGGGCGCGCCGGTCGGCTATCGTCATCAGCATGACCGATCGCCTCGTCATCACCACCGACCGGCTCCTCGACATCGTCTCCGGGGAGGTGCGCGTCGGACAGGCCCTCGTCGTCGAGGATGGGCGGGTCGTCGAGGTCGTGGCCGCCGCCGCGGCACCCCCGTCCATGCCCGCGAGCGTCATCGATCTCTCGGGACTCACCGTCGTCCCCGGCCTCATCGACTGCCACAGCCACCTCGTCGGGGATGTCCAGGAGGCCGGCGTCCCCGCGACGACCACGTCCGCGGCGCAGGAGGCCTTCATCGGGGTCCGGAACGCACGCGCGACCGTCCGCGCCGGCTTCACGACCGTCCGCGACCTTGGCAGCTTCCGTGCGTTCGTCGACTGCGCGCTCCGCGACGCGATCGATGCCGCGGACGTCGAGGGCCCCCGGATGCAGTGCGCCGGCGCCTTCGTCACCGCGCCGTGGGGCGGGGGAGACGTCGTCGGGCTCGCGCACGACATCGTCCTCCCGGCGGACCTCCGCTTCGGCGTCGTCACGAGCCCTGACGAGGTCCGCGACCGCGTCCGGCGGCTCCTCATCGGTGGCGCGGACGTCATCAAGTGCATCGCGACCGGCGCGGTCCTCACACGGGGTGGCGTCCCCGGCGCGCCCGAGCTCTCCGAGGCGCAGCTCCGCGTCGCCGTCGAGGAGGCGTCGCACTACGGTGCGTTCGTCGCCGCGCATGCGCACGGGGCCGAGGGCGCGAAGCGCGCGATCCGGGCGGGCGTGCGCTCGGTCGAGCACGGCTCGATGCTCGACGACGAGGCGATCGGGATGCTCGCTGAACGTGGGACGTACCTCGTCATGGACCTCTTCGACGGGGAATGGATCGCCGAGGCGGGCCGTCGCGAGGGCTGGCCGGAGGAGACGCTCCGGAAGAATGACGAGACGATGGAGACGGCGGTCGTCGTGTTCGAGAAGGCCGTGGCGGCCGGCGTCCGGCTCGCGTTCGGGACCGACAGCGGCGTGTACCCGCACGGGATGAACGCCCGCCAGTTCGCGTGGTACGTCCGCTGCGGCCTCTCCCCGCTCGCGGCCATCCGTGCGGCGACGCTCTGGGCGGCGCAGCTCATGGGGTGGGAGGATCGCGTCGGATCGCTCTCAACCGGGCGCTGGGCGGATCTCGTGGCCGTCGACGGCGACCCGCTCGCCGACGTCACCGTGCTCGAGCGCCCCGTCGTCGTCGTGAAGGGCGGTCGGGTCATCCGCGACGATCGACGCACCGCGTGACCCTGCGCCCCACCGGACCGGCTCCACGGAGGACCCCATGACCCGCGTCGGCTTCGTCGGGCCCGGCACGATGGGCGCGGCGATGGCCGCGAATATCGCCCGCGCCGGCTTCCCGCTCACCGTCTGGAATCGCACCGCGGGCCCCGCCGGGGCGCTCGTCGAGCTCGGCGCGTCCGAGGCGGCGAGCCCGGCGGAGGTCGCGGCCGCCTCGGACGTCGTGGTCGTCTGCGTCTCGGACACGCCCCACGTGGCCGAGGTCCTCTTCGGGGCGGCCGGTATCGCGGCCGGGGCAGCCCCCGGGGCACTCGTGGTGGATTGCTCCACCATCTCGCCCGCCGCGACGCGCGGGTTCGCAGAGCGGCTCATCTCGTCCCGCGTCGGCCTCGTCGACGCACCGGTCACCGGCGGCTCCGAGGGCGCGCAGAAGGGGACGCTCTCGATCCTCGTCGGCGGCGCACCGGCGGATGTCGAGCGAGCGCGCCCGATCCTCGAGGCGATGGGGCAGACGATCACCCATTTCGGTCCGGTCGGGTCGGGCCAGGTCGCGAAGGCCGCGAACCAGGTCATCCTCGCCGGCACGTACCTCGCCGTGGCCGAGGGTCTCGTGCTCGCGATGAAGGCCGGCCTCGATCCCGAGCAGGTCGTGGCCGCGCTCTCCGGGGGCGCCGCGCAGAGCTGGGTGCTCGCGAACCGGAGCGGCCGGATGATCGCGAACGACTACCCGCTCGGGTTCAAGATCGCGCTCCACCGCAAGGACCTCGCGATCGCGCTCGAGCTCGCGCGCGAGGTCGGCGCTGCGCTTCCCGTGAGCGCGCTCGCGGCGGCCCTGGAGGACGGGATCGTCGCGTGCGGGCACGGCGACGACGACATCGCGGCGCTCGCACGCCCGATCCGACAGCTGTCCGGGATCGAGGGCTGACGTCCCAGAACGGACGCCGCCGACCTTCGGGCTGCTACGCGTCCGAGCGGAGCAGGAGGGGGAGCCCCAGCCGCCCCGAGTACTGCGGCCGGTACCGTTCCTCGTTGTACATCGTCGCCACATCGACGGTCCGCGGCGGGAGTGCCGGGTCCGGGAGTGCGACGTGCGCGTAGCGGCCCTCGAGGATCGCCGTCATCCGTCCGGTCACTCCCTCGACGATGAGGTCGAGCGCGATGTTCGCGTACGTGATCGCCACCATCTGGTCGAGCGCGTCGGCCTCGCCCGAGCGAAGGTCGTACGTGAGCTCGCTGGCCACGGCGTCGTGGCCGGAGCGTGCCCGGATCTCATCGGCGAGCACCTCGCCGATGTTCGCCTTGTGGCGATGGCCGAAGGCGTCGGTGTCGCCGACGTCGGGGAGCGTCCCGCCCTGCCACATCGCGCCCTCGGCGGCGATGACGATCGCGTAGTGGCTGGGGTTGTTGCGCTTGTCCTCGACGAGGAACTGCACGAGCCGGTCGAGGTCGAACGGCGCCTCCGGGATGAGCGCCCGCGCCGACGAGATGTAGGCGGTGTAGAGCGCGGTGAAGCCGGCGTCCCGTCCGAAGATCCGGAAGACGCCGATCCGCTCGTGCGAACCCAGCGTCGACCGCTGGCGGGTGATGAGCTCCTTTGCCCGGGCGATGGCAGACGAGAACCCGATGCAGTACTCGGTCCCCTGGACGTCGTTGTCCATCGTCTTGGGGATCGCGATGAGCGGGATGCCGGCCGCATCGAGCGTGCGTGCGTAGCTGAGCGTGTCATCGCCGCCGATCGGGATCAGGTAGTCGATCCCGAGCGCCTCGATGTTGTCGAGCACGATCGGCGTGAAGTCGTAGATGCCCTCGGCGACCTGCATGGAGGCGACGCGGTCGGCGGGGACGTGCGCCGGGAGCTTGCCCGCCTTCATCTTCCGCGGGTTGGTGCGGGACGTGTGGAGCATCGTCCCGCCGGTCCGGTCGATCGTCCGCGTGTTCGTCCGGTCGAGCGGGATCGCGTACTCGGGATCGAGCCCCGCGCCGGGCTGCCTGTGCGTGAGGCCCTCCCAGCCCCGGCGGATGCCGATGACCTCGAAACCGAGGTTCCCTGCGCCGTAGACGACGCTCTTGATGACCGAGTTGAGGCCGGGGACGTCGCCCCCGCCGGTGAGGATCCCGATGCGTCGTGCGCGGCTCATGGTCTCCGTCCATCTCCATGGGATCGGTGTCACGGCTCTCGCGGTGGATCGGCTCGAAGGGCCCGAGTGGCCCGCGTGCCCCCGATCGTCCGTACCATCGGACCCGAGCGGTCATCCTAGCGCGCCCGGCCGGCGCTCGCCGAGGGCCGTCCGGCCCGGCCGCGGTCGCGGCAGGGTCGTATCATCGGACCATGAACTACGAGCTCTTCATGGGCGAGGCGCTCGCCGAAGGCCGGCTCGCGATCGAGCGCGGCGAGCTGCCGGGCGCAGCGGTCGCCGTGCTCGATGAGGCGATGGTCGCCCGCGCGCACGACCAGGTCCGCGCATCGGGTGACCCCACGGCCCACGCTGTCATCGTCGCGCTCCGGGAGGCCGCACGGCGGCTGGGGTCCGACCGCCTCGCCGAAGTGACCATCTTCTCGACGGCCGAGCCCTGTGCCATGTGCGCCGGGGCGCTCCTCGAGTGCGAGGTCGCCGAGCTCGTGTTCGCGGTCCCGGATCCGCAGCGGGGCGCGACCCGTGCGATCCTCGGGCGCCCAGCGTCCGGCAGCACTGCCCGTCGACCCCGGATCGTGAGCGGCATCCGCCAGGACGAGGCCGAGGAGCTGTTCGCACTCGCCGCCCGTGGCACCGGGCCCGCGTAGCGTCGCCCCGCCATACGTCACGTCCCTCCGCCACCCGCGGTGCCTTTGGTATCCTCTCGGACGGAGAGGTGTCCGAGTGGTCGATGGTGCCGCTCTCGAAAAGCGGTGTGCGAAAGCACCGTGGGTTCGAATCCCACCCTCTCCGCCATCCCTCGAGTCCGGCGCGGCGATCGGAGGCGCGCCGGCCGTCGCGTGGGGTGGTCGGTCGCCCGCGGAGAGGTCGCCTAGTGGCCTAGGGCGCCGCACTGGAAATGCGGTATGGGGCAACCCATCGAGGGTTCAAATCCCTCCCTCTCCGCCACATCCACCCGCGGCGTCCCGCGCCGACATCCGGGTCGCTGCGCCACCCCTGCTATCATCCCTGTGCCGTGCTAGGCGGGGAACTAGCGGTGCCCTGTACCTGCAATCCGCTCCAGCAGGGCTGAATCCCCTCCCGAGGTCTCCGTCGTCGCGGGCCGACGTCCAGAGCGGCGCCGAGGGCCGGGTCCCGCGCAGCGGCGGGCCGCGAACCGCGTCAGGTCCGGAAGGAAGCAGCGCTAAGCGGACACCGCCGGGTGCCGCGGCAAGGCCTGGCCTGAGTCGCTCCGGCCGGTGGGTGCGGTGGCGGACCGATCGACGGAGGGTGCACGGCATTCCCGCTCCCTCTCGACGCGGAGGAGGCTCGTGAGCTCGACCGCGCCGCACCGGGCGCTCTATCTCCGCTGGCGTGCCCAGACGTTCTCGCAGATCGTCGGCCAGGAGGCCACGATCGCGACCCTCAGCAATGCCGTGCGCACCGGGCGCCTCGCGCACGCCCTGCTGTTCGTCGGGCCACGTGGGACGGGCAAGACCTCGACTGCCCGGATCGTCGCGAAGGCCGTCAACTGTCTCGACCCACGCGACGGAGAGCCGTGCGATGCGTGCGAGCCGTGCGTGGCCATCCGCGAGGGGCGGACGTTCGACGTCCTCGAGACGAACGCCGCCTCGAACAACCGCCTCGAGTACATCCGCGACGACTTCCTCCTCCGCCTCATCACGGCGCCGACGGACCTTCGGCGCAAGGTCTTCATCCTCGACGAGGTGCAGCGGTTCACCGACGCGTGGGACGTCCTGCTCAAGCCCCTCGAGGAACCGCCCGACCACGTCCTGTTCATCTTCTGCACCACGAATCCCGCCCGCATCCCTCCGGCCGTCTTCTCGAGGCTCCAGCGGTTCGACTTCCGGCCCCTCTCGGAGAAGCAGATCGCCGGGAAGCTCCGGAGGATCCTCGAGGCCGACGGGCTCGAGGCCGACCAGGACGCCATCGAGGTGGTCGCGAGACTCGCCGACGGTGGGATGCGAGACGCGGAGTCGATGCTCGACCAGCTCCTCTCGGGGGGAGTGGGGCGCCTGACCGCCGAACGGGTCCGCGACCTCCTCGGTCTCGCGACCGAGGAGACGGTCGAGCGATTCGCCCGGGCGCTCGTCGACGGCGACGCGCTTGCGGGCATCGGCGCGCTCGACACGCTCGAGGAGCGGGGCCGCGACCTCCGCGCGTTCCTCGACCAGGTGGTGGACGCCCTCCGGCGCGCGATCGTCGCCGCGCTCGGGCCTGCCCCGGAGCGCGCCGCCGTCCCGCTCGCCGACAGGCCGCCGACGGTGCTCGCCGCCGCGGCCCGGCGCGTCGTCGACCTCGACCCGTCCCGGCTCGGGCAGGGCGGCCTGCGGTTCGCGCTGGAGCTCGCCCTCCTCGCCAGTCCCGGCCCCCGTGGGCCGGCGCTCGCCACGGCCGCACTGCCCGCCCGGCCCGCCACCTTTTGTAGCTTGTTCGTCGATGCGAGTCGAATC
>JBAWVU010000044.1:0-11649 GCA_037147135.1 Chloroflexota bacterium | reverse complement strand
GTCGGGTAGCGGACCGTCCGCATGATCTCCGCCTCGCCATCCGTCGCACCGGAGAGGAACTCGTGGACCGAGCCGGCGGCCCGGCGGCCGGCTGCGACCGCGTCGATGATGGTCTTGGGGCCGGAGACGACGTCGCCGCCGGCGAAGATCCCGGCTCGACCCGTGGCGAGCGTCCCCGGGTCCGCGACGATCCCCGCGAAGCCGCTCACCTCGATGCCGGCACCCTCGGGAAGGATCGACGGGTCGGGCTCCTCGCCGATCGCGACGAGCACGGTCGAGGCCGGGAGACGGCGCTCGGAGCCGGGGACAGGCGCCCAGGCCGCTCGGCCGCCCTCGACGGCGCCGGTCGGCCGCTGCTCGGCGCAGCGGAGCGCGACGACGGATCCGTCCCGGGACTCGACCTCGATGATGGCAAGGCCGTCGACGACGCGCACTCCCTCGTGCTCCGCCGCCTCGATCTCCTCCGCCTGGGCCGGCATCTCCGCGCGGCCGCGCCGGTAGGCGATGGTGACGGTGGAGGCGCCGCTCCGGAGCGCGGACCGCGCCGCGTCCATCGCCGTGCTTCCGCCGCCCACGACGACGACATCGCCGCCGAGGCGCGGCTCCTCGCCGAGGTTCACGCGCTTGAGGAAGAGCGTCGCCGGGACGACACCCGGCAGGTCATCGCCGGGAACGCCGAGTCGGCGGCTCCTGGACGCACCTGTCGCGAGGAAGACGGCCCGGTAGCCGTCGCGCTCGAGGTCGCTCAGGGTGAAGTCGCGGCCCATCGCGGCATCGAGCCGGAGGTCGACGCCGAGGCCGACGATGCGGTCGATCTCGGCGCGGAGCGCCTCGCGCGGGAGCCGGTACTCGGGGATGCCGATCGCCATCATGCCGCCGGGGACCGGCATCGCCTCGAAGACCGTCACCGGGTAGCCAAGCCGGGCGAGGTAGTACGCCGCGGCCATGCCCGCCGGCCCTCCACCCACGATCGCGACCTTCTCCGCGCGTCGCACGGACGGAGCCGGGATCGCGGGCAGGCGGCCGTGCTCGGCCGCGAACCGCTTGATGGTCCGGATGGAGATCGGCTCGTCGAGCACGTCGCGCCGGCACGCGGCCTCGCACGGGGCGGTGCAGATCCAGCCGCAGACGGAGGGGAACGGGTTCACCTCGGCCGCGACGGCGTACGCGTCGTCGTAGCGGCCGTCCGCGACGAGTCCCACGTAGCGGCCGGCGTCGGTGCCGGCGGGGCAGGCGACCTGGCACGGCGCGCGCGGGACGGGCGGCGGATCGCCGACCATCGTGCGCCACACCTGCCACGGCTCCGGGCGCTCCGCGGTCCGCCAGGTGAACAGGTCGCCCCAGGGCGACGGGTGGTCGGGCTTGAGCGCCTCGAGCGTCACCTCGGAGAGGGGCACCCAGGCGTCGGAGGCCACCGTGGCGGGTCGCGTGATCGGACCCTGCCGGCCGACGAGCGGCGTCGGCCCGTCGACCGTCGCCAGGGTCATGACCATCACGGGGCACTCGCGGATGCAGATCGAGCACCCGATGCACTCCCCGACCTGGACCGGGTACTCCATCATCCAGTCACGCCCCGGCGCCCACGGGTCGGCGGATTCGACTCCCGCCCGGTCCGGACGGCTCATGTCGAGCGCCTCGACCGGGCAGACGTCCATGCAGACGCCGCAGTTGAGACAATTCCCGTAGTCGATGTCGATGCGGTAGCCCATCGCCCGCCTCAGTACGGTGGTCGGCGGAGTGAGCATCGGCGACGACGGTCCGGGGCGCCACCTGCCTCCGGGTAGCGACGCCCCACCCGTTCGGGTGGGGCCGAACGTCACTCGTCGCCGCGGACGAGTCCCTCCCGGACGGCGAGCGTCGCGACCTCGGTGCGGCTCCCGGCATGGAGCTTCTCGAGGATGTTCTTCAGGTGGTACTTCACCGTGTTCTCCGAGATGCCCAGCCGCGCCGCGATCTCCTTGTTCCGGAGGCCCGCGGTGACGAGCGTGAGGACGTCCCGCTCACGCTCGGTCAGGCGGTCCGGCTCCGGCCTGCGGCCGGGATCGGAGCGATGGAGCTCCGCGAGGATCCTCGCGGCCGTGGCAGGCGTGATCGCCGCCTCTCCCCGGGCGACCGCGTCGAGCATCGCGCGCAGCTGGTAGGCCTCGAGGTTCTTCAGGAGGTAGCCGCGGGCGCCGGCCTTCACGGCCGCGAACAGGTCGGCCTCGTCCTCGCTCACCGTGAGCATGACGATCGCGACGCCCGGCCGGCTCGCGGCGAGGCGGCGCGTGGCCTCGACGCCGGAGAGGCGCGGCATGGAGACGTCCATGAGGACGACGTCCGGCACGAGCGTCTCCACGAGCGCGACCGCCTGCTCGCCATCGCCGGCGGAGCCGACCACCTCGTGGCCCCAGGCCGCGAGCAGCGACGCCACGCCATCGCGGAAGAGGGCGTGGTCGTCGGCGAGGACGATGCGCATCCGATCCCTACCGTCGCGCGCCGGTGCGGGACGGACCCGAGGCGACCCGATCGCCTGCCTCGACGGCGAGAGCGACGTGTCGGTCGCCGCGACCCTCGACGGGCGACACCGACGCCTCGATGCGGACCTCGGTGCCGCCCCCCGACGCGGGGGACCATGTCACGCTCCCGCCCACCGACGCCGCCCGTTCCGCCATCGCCGCTCGGCCGTAGCGGGGCCAGTCGTCCTCGCCCGGACTCGCGCCCTGCGCCGCCGCGTCCAGCCCTCGGCCATCGTCACCCACGACGACGACCACCCGGCCGGCGGGCGCGGACATGAGGATCCACGCGCGGCGCGCGGCCGCGTGCTTGCGGACGTTCGTGAGCGCCTCCTGCACGATCCGGTACACCTGCGCCTGCGTCTCCGGCGGGATCGGGACGGCACGCGCGGCGGGATCCGCCTCGACGGCGACCGCGACCTTCGCGGCCTCGGCGAACCGGCGGCCGAGGTCGTCCAGCGCATCCGCGAGGCCCATGCCCGGGGGGATCGGGGTCCTGAGCGCGACGATCGCCTCGCGCACGTCCACGTACACGGATCGGGCAGCCGCCGCCAGCTCGTCGAGCTGCGCCTGGGCGTCGGCCGGCCGGCCCGCCGCGAGGAGCTCCGTCGCGGCCTGCGACTTCGTGTTGACGTAGCCGAGAACCTGCGCGAGGCCGTCGTGCATCTCCCGCGCGATCCGCTCCCGCTCGGCGATGACGGCCAGCTCGCGGAGACCGCGCTGGAGCCGATCGTTCTCGATGGCGATCGCCGCCTGGATCGCGAGGGATGAGAGCGTCTCGACGTCGTCGATGGAGAACGAGCGCCCTTCCGCGGACGCGACCGCGAGCGTGCCGATGGTCTCGCCGCCGCGCTGGAGTGGCGACGCCAGCCGCGAGGCGGCCAGCCCGGGGACGACGAGGTCGAAGACATCGACAGCGTCCCGGACCGCCATCAGAAACGCGTCCGCGGGCCCCGATGTCGCCCGGAGCACGAGTGATCCGTCACGGTCCGTGAGGGCCAGCGCCGCGATGTCGGCCCCGAGCAGGTCCCGGGCATGCGTCACCGTCGCGCCGAGGATCTCGTCGAGGTCCGCGAGCGAGGTGATCGCGACACTCACGCGGTGGAGCGCGGCGGCTCGCGCGTTGCGCGACTCGAGGGCGCTGTTCTGTGCGCCGAGCTCCGCGGCGAGCGCGTCGAGCCGGCCGAAAGCGATGTACGAGAAGACCGCGGAGGAGGCGAGGACGACGCCCGCGATGAGGAGCGTGTCGATGGGCACCGGGAAGGCCGGGTCGAAAACGCTGTCACTCACGAGCTCGATCGCGACGACGAGGATCGCCGGGAGCAGGATCGTCAGCCAGCGCAGCCGACCGAGCACGACACCGCCGATGACCGCCGGATGCCCCCGCGGAACGGGATGCGGCCGGACCGCGTCAGGATAGTCCGCGGTCGCGCGTCAGACCACGCCGGCCGGCGAGAACGACCGGCCGGCGGTCAGCCCTCCCCGGGTGCGGCGGCGGACAGTCTCAGAAGGGGTTGTGGGTGACGTCGATGGCGAGCGCCGCGAGCGACCCGAGCACGAGGGCCGTCGCGAACCCGACGAGCAGCGCGCACCCGAGCCATCGGGCGGTCTTGGCCGCGATCACCGTCCCGGCCGCAGCCCATCCCGCGACCACCGCGGCGAGCAGCCCTCCGATCATCTGCGCTTGCCCGGCATCTCCACGGGCGCGGTGCGGGCCGAACTGGGGAACGTATGCCGAAGCCGAGGCGTCCAGCAGGAGCAGGCCGGTCACGAGGACCGCGACGACCGCGACGATGATCGGCGCGGCAGCGCGCCACGGCGATCTTTCCGACGGAGACTCCTGGTCGCGCGGCCCCGGTTCCAGCACGTGCCACGCGACGCGGGTCAGCGCGTAGCCGCCGACGATCGCCGCGAGGCCGAGCCCCAGGGAGGCTCCCACCGTCGGCAGCCAGGACGACCTCTGCAGGGTCGTGGCGACCGTCGGGGTCCAGGAAGCCTGGCCGGTCAGGACGAAGAGCTGCAGCGCGACGGCGCCGGTCATGCCGAGCACGACTCCCGCGAGCCCCGGGAGTCCCCGGCCCACGAACCCGGCAAGCACGCCGAGCGCCACGAGCATGACCAGGTCGCCCAGCGCCCACTCCCCGCCCGCGTAGGGGCGGACCGGCTTCGTCTGGAAGACGAAGACCAGGATGCCCACCTGGGTCACGAGTGCCGCCGGCGCGCTCGCCACCTCCGCGAAGATGGCCGCCCGGCCGCGGCCGCCACCCCCATCCGCGGGGACCACCCAGCCGGATGGCCCGTCGATCATCCCGGGTCCGCCAGCCATCGCCACGACCCTCCGCTGCGTTCGCCTGAACGTGCCCGTTCCGCCTCGTTCACGACCCCATCTTCGACGACGGCGCCAGGGCCGACGCCGGCCGGCTCGGGCGCGCCGCCGCGCGGCGTCAGCCTTCTCCCGTCACCTCGAACCGCGCGATTCGCCGGATGAGCTCGTCGATGGCGTCGCGGAACGGGACCCAGAGGTCCGCGGGCAGCGCATCCGCGATCGAGTCCTTGGGGCCGAACGCAGCGCGGGACGCGCGGGCTGCCGCACGCATGTCGCGGAGGTCGCCGTCGCGGAGCGCGTCGGGAAGAGGCGCAAGGTAGCGCTCCCACCGGGCAAGGCCCCGCTCCCGCGCCAGGGCGAGGACTGGGTCGGCGAGCCTCGCGGCGCGGAGCGCCGCCTCGTCGATCCGGGGGATCTCGTGCCGCGACGGGCCGCGACCGCGTTCCGGGCCGGTCACCGCACGCGGCCGCACCCCTGCCGCGTCGCCGTCAGGCGTCGAAGCGCCGCGCCCCTGCCGCGTCGCCACCCGGCGCCTCGCCGGGCGGGAAGATCCCGCCGATCATGAGCGGGATCCGCTTCCGCTCCGAGCCGCCGACCAGGATGCGGAAGGAGTACTCGCCCGGGACGGGGAACGTGAGGTTCCAGAAATCGACCGCGAAGGTCACGACCTGGTCTCCCGTCTCGGATTGGCCCTCCGCCCGGATGGCGCCGGTGGCGTCGGCGGTCTGCGTCCCGTCGGGGCCGAGGAGGAGGAACCGGAGCTCGTGATCCCGGCCCACCTCCGCCGAGGTGACGAGGAGCCCCACGACGAGGGCGAGGTGCGGATGCACGAGGGGGAAGCCGCGTCCCGAGATCCGAGAGACGCCGCCGCCGAGGACGCTGAACTTCTCGCCCGGGCGCGCCTCGGCGGCGTCGGCGAGGATGGCGAAGTCGATGTCAGGCATGAGCGCACGCTACCACGGAGCCGCGCCGAGGGCGACCCGATGCCGACTCGACGCCGCCGCACGCTGCCACGGAGCCGGGCCGGAGGCGCTCTACCGACGGCTCGACGCCGTGGCCCGCTTCGCGGCGGCGGCCGGGAGCGGATCCGCCCCGGGGTCCTCACGCGTCCCCGCGCCGGGGACCTCACGCGTCCCACGCCGCGCGAGCCGGGTCCCCGTCCGTCCGGCCTCGTCGGCGAACGTGACGTCCGACAGCGGGACGAGCGGCTCGCCGCGGAGGATCCGGGTGAGGTACTCGCCGGTCGCCGAGCCGGGCGTCGCGGCCACCGCCTCCGGCGTCCCCTCGGCGATGACGCGCCCACCGCGGTGACCACCCTCCGGACCGAGATCCACGATCCAGTCGGCGGTCTTGATGACGTCGAGGTTGTGCTCGATGACCACGACGGTGTTCCCCGTGTCCACGAGCCGATGGAGGACCTGGAGCAGCTTCTCGACGTCGGCGAAGTGGAGGCCGGTCGTGGGCTCGTCGAGGACGTAGAGCGTCTTCCCGGTCGCCCGCCGGGAGAGCTCGGTGGAGAGCTTCACCCGCTGCGCCTCACCGCCCGAGAGCGTGGTGGCCGGCTGGCCGAGGTGCACGTACCCGAGCCCCACGTCGTTGAGCGTCCGGAGCTTGCCGGCGATGCTTGGCACCGCGTTGAAGAACTCGAGCGCCTCCTCGATCGTCATGTCCAGGACGTCCGCGATCGACCGGCCCTTGTAGTGGATCTCCAGCGCCTCGCGGTTGTACCGCCTGCTCTTGCAGACCTCGCACGGCACGTAGACGTCGGGGAGGAACTGCATCTCGATCTTGAGGATCCCGTCGCCCTTGCAGTTCTCGCACCGCCCGCCCTTCACGTTGAAGCTGAAACGGCCGGGGCCGTAGCCGCGGACCCGTGCCTCGGGGACGCCCGCGAAGAGCCCGCGGATGGGGCCGAACAGGCCGGTGTACGTGGCGGGGTTGGACCGGGGGGTGCGCCCGATGGGGCTCTGGTCGATCTCGATGACCTTGTCGATGAGCCCGATCCCGTCGATCCCATCGTGGTCGCCGGGGACCTCGCGAGACCCCGTCAGCTGCCGCGCCACCGCGCGGAAGAGGATCTCCGTGACGAGCGTGCTCTTGCCGGATCCGGAGACGCCGGTGACCCCCACGAACCGGCCGAGCGGGAACGCCACCGTGATGTCCTTGAGGTTGTGCTCGCGCGCACCGCGCACGACGAGGGCGCCCCCGTTGCCGACGCGGCGCGTCGCGGGGACCGGGACCGACCGATCGCCCCGCAGGAACGCGCCGGTGATGGAGCGCGGCTCGCCGAGCACCGCCTCGAGCGGTCCCGAGGCCACGACCTCGCCTCCGTGCTCGCCGGCGCCCGGCCCGATGTCGACGACCCAGTCCGCCGTCCGGATCGTCTCCTCGTCGTGCTCGACGACGATGAGCGTGTTGCCGAGGTCGCGCAGCCGCGTGAGCGTCGCGATGAGCTTGGCGTTATCCCGCTGGTGGAGCCCGATGGACGGCTCGTCAAGGATGTACAGCACGCCCATGAGGCTGGACCCGATCTGCGTCGCGAGCCGGATCCGCTGGGCCTCGCCGCCCGACAGCGTCTGGCTGGTCCGGTCCACCGTCAGGTAGTCGAGGCCGACGTCCACGAGGAAGCCGAGCCGCGCCGCGATCTCCTTGAGGACCATCCGCGCGATCGTCCGCTCGCGCTCCGAGAGGCGCGTCGGCAGCTCCATCGCCCAGGCGTACGCGTCCGATACGGAGAGCGTCGAGATCTCCCAGATGTTCCGCCCGTCCACCGAGACACCGAGCGCCTCCGGCCGGAGCCGCTTGCCCGTGCACGTGGGGCACGGCTGCTCGACCATGTACCGCTCGAGCTCGTTCTTCATGAACTCCGACTCGGTCTCGCGGTAGCGGCGCTCGAGGTTCACCGCGAGCCCCTCGTACGTCGCGTTGTACGTGTTCTCGCCGCGCTCGTGGCGGTAGCCGATGACGACCTGCTCGCCGCGGGGCGCGAAGAGGACGAACTCGAGCGCTTCGGGCGGGAGGTCCTTCACCGGGGCGTGGAAGTCCCACCCGTACCGGTCGCACAGGGCCTCGAGGATGCGCAGGTACCAGCCGTCCGCCATCGGCATCCGCGACCAGGGGGCGAGCGCGCCGCCCGCGATCGACAGGCTCCTGTCCGGGATGAGCCGCGCCGGGTCGATCTCGAGCCGGGTGCCGATCCCCGTGCAGTCCGGGCATGCGCCGTGGGGCGAGTTGAACGAGAAGCTCCGCGGCTCGAGCTCGTCGATCGTCGTGCCGTCGTACGGGCAGCTGTAGCGCTCGCTGAACCGGCGCTCCTCGAAGTCCGGGGCCTCGCCCTCCCGGGGTGCCGGCGCGATGAGCACCACGCCCTCGCCGAGCCGGAGCGCCGTCTCGATGGAGTCGGCGAGCCGTGCGGCGTCCGGCGGCGCCACCGGCTCCCCGGTCGCGGGGTCCACCGGCCAGCCCCGGGCGTCGCGCGCGGCATCGGCCGGCGCCTCCGCGCTGCGGACGACGAACCGGTCGACGACCACCTCGATCGTGTGCCGCTTGTACTTGTCCAGCGTGGGCGCCTCGGCAAGGTCGTACATCTCCCCGTCCACGCGGACCCGCACGAAGCCCTGCTTGCGCGCGGCGTCGAAGACGCGGTCGCCCTCCGTCTTGCGGTCCTTGACGAGCGGGCCGAGGACCATGAGCCGCGTCCCCTCGGGCAGGCGGTAGACCTGGTCGACCATCTGCTGGACGCTCTGGCGCTCGATCTCCCGCCCGCACGTTGGGCAATGGGGGTGGCCGATGCGGGCGAACAGGAGGCGGAGGTGGTCGTAGATCTCCGTGACGGTCCCGACCGTCGACCGCGGGTTCCGGCTCGCGCCCTTCTGGTCGATGGAGATGGCCGGCGAGAGCCCGTCGATCTGGTCGACGTCCGGCTTCTCCATCTGGCCGAGGAACTGCCGGGCATACGCCGACAGGCTCTCGACATACCGGCGCTGGCCCTCCGCGTAGATCGTGTCGAACGCGAGGCTGCTCTTCCCCGAGCCGGACAGGCCGGTGATGACGATGAGCCGGTCGCGCGGGAACGCGACGGTGATGTCCTTGAGGTTGTGCTCGCGTGCGCCGCGAACGACGATGGAGTCCTGGGGCACGAGACGAGTCTACCGCACCTCGGCCATATGGAACAGGCGTTCTGGCTCCTGGGGCACGTCGCCGCCGCGCGCCGGCGCGGCGTCCCGGCCCGACTCCCTACCCGATCGACGAGCGAAGCTCGCGGAGGTTGTCGCGGAGGATGACGATGCCGACCGCGAGGATCGCGAAGGCGATGACGACGACGTAGTTCTGGACCGCGATGACGACGAGCGAGATCGCCGCGAGGATGAGGGTCACGTCGAGGAGCGTCTCGAGCACCCGACGCCGGATGATCGTCTCGATCGCGACGTAGCCGACCACCACGATGAGCAGCGCCGGGATGATCCAGGCCGGTACGACGAACAGCACGAACCCGATGAGGAAGATGGCGAGCCCCACGCCGATCGCCGACCAGAAGTCGAGGATGCGGCTCCGGCGGATGTCGCGCTGGCTCTGGGGCCGGGCCACCATGCGGAGGTGCGAGCGGGGATTGCCGGGATCGCCGGCCTCGAGGCGAGCGACCTCGTCCCGGGCCTCGTCGATCGTCTCCCGGAGCGCTTCGGCCCTGGCACGGCCGGCGGTGAGCTCTGCCACCGTCGAGTCGCGCTCGGAAGAGATCGTGTCCACGAACGCCTGCGACCGCCCGGCGCGCTGGAGCGCCTGGACCTGCGTGCCGAGCTCCTGGGCCCTCGTCGCGAGATCGCCCGCGGCGACAACGGCGGCCGCGCGCTCCACCTCGAGCGTCTCGATCCGGGCCTCGAGGACATCGGCCGCACGCCCCGGTGGCGGCGTCGCGTCGAGCGCGACGAACCCGACGGGGTCGATCCAGCTCTGGCGCGGGCGACCGTCGCGGGCGTACTTGGGACCGGCCGGCGCCCGCTCACCGGCGAACCGGTCGTACGTGTCGAGGCCGAAGAGCCCACGGTAGCGGTCCACCCACGGCGTGCCGTCGCCGATCGTGACCGGGGTCCAGGCATCGGGCTGCCCTGGGCCGATGGCGACGCCGTCGCCGCGGGCGTAGTCGACGAACGGGACGCTCCCGATGGGCGTGCCTTCCCTTCCCGGCGTTCCGACCGTCCCCTGGCGGAGCGTGTCCGCCCAGAACCGGCGCAGCGCCGCCGCGACCGTCCCGACGACCGTCGGGAGCTTGAGCGGCACCGACAGGAGGTACTCGCCGCGCTCGATGTACGCCGCGTGCGAGCCGGCGCCGGCGAAGATGATCGGGTGGTCGCCCTCGCGCTGGAGATACGCGTCGTCCCAGCGCCGCCGGAGGTCGGGCCCCACCTCGTCGTGGGCGGCGCGGCCGAACCAGACGGGGACGACGTCGCCGTCGGGGAGCTCCTCGACGAAGACGAAGCACTGCTCGAGATCCGCCTCGTGGTCGTTCGCGCCGGCGAACGTCGACCGCCAGTCGTTCGCCGCGTAGAAGAACATGTAGTGGCAGACGGTCCAGCCCGCCTGGCGCACGACGCGCCCGTGGTAGATGAACCGCGGATCCGAGGCGCGGATCTCCGCGTACTTGACCTCGGCGGCCGCCATCGTCCCGCCGGGGACCTTGCCGCGGACGAGGAGCGACAGGTCGAAGCCGGCGTCGATGAGCCGCGCGACGATGCCGACGCGGGCAAGGCGGCTCGGCGCGCTGAAGCGGGGCCTCCCGGGCCGGCGGTGCCACCTCGTGAGATCCGCTCCGCTGAGCGGAGGCTGGACGAAGCGGAGGAACTGATCAAAAAAGCCCTGCAGCTCAAGCCGGGCAATGCCTACATCATCGACAGCCTCGGCTGGGTCTATTTCCGGCAAAACAAGCTGGAGAGGGCCATCGAGCTGCTGATGGAAGCGGTCCGCCTGCAGCCCGACGACGTCGCCATCAGCGAACACCTCGGCGACGCGTACGTCCGGAACGGGCAATTCAAGGAAGCCCTCGATATATATCAGAAAACTCTGAAGCTGAATCCCGACGGCAAAACCCTCCCCGGGAAAATCAGCGATCTTTTGAAAAAATGACGGAGCCGCGAAAAAGTATCCCTGCCCTTTATCTGCTGCTGCTCGTTTTTTGCGGGTGCGCGGCCGCGCCGAAAATGACGGCCCGCATGGACTTTACCTCGCCGGAAGCCGCCCTGAAACACATTGCCGCCAAGACCCCGGTGGACGCCGCGCTGTATGCCCTGGCCGACGTTCGGGTGGCCACGCGGGAGGGAATTTATCCACTCAAACTGGCAGTGCTGCTGAAAAGACCCGCGTCGCTACGGGTGGAAGCCATCCCGCTCTTCGGCCCCCCCGCCTTTTTTCTTTCCATCCGCGACCGGACGCTCCAGGTCTTTATGGCCGAAACCCGCGCCTTTTATATCGGTCGCGCCACCCCGGACAACGTGGCGCGCTATCTGCCGCTGAAAATGGGTCCCGAAGACCTGATTGCCGTGCTGACGGGAACCTGCTATGCTCCGCCCGGGCCGGACACGCTGCTGCAGGGCCGCCCGGAAGGCGACCATTACCGGATCGACATCTTGGAACCGTTAAAACGCCGGACCTTGTGGGTGCGGATGACGGACGGCTTTCTCGAGCGCCTCGAGATTTACGGGGGAGAGCAGCGCCTGTACCGGGTGCATTTCGAAGAGCCGTTCCATGTGGAGGGAACGGTGCTGCCGCAGAAGATCACCTTTGTTTCCGAAGGCATTGACGGCGTCTCCGTGAGCATCCGGTACACGGACATCC
>JBAWVU010000043.1:0-11835 GCA_037147135.1 Chloroflexota bacterium | reverse complement strand
GGGCCGGCGGACGAAGGCGGCCCGGACGATGGGGACGCCGGGGCGGATGGCATCGTGCTCGGTGGCTGCGTGGGCGTCGACGCCGGTGCCACGGTGGGCGCGGGGGAGGCCGATGGCGTGGCAGCCGATGGCGACGCGGACGACCCGCACGCGGCGAGGCCGAGCGCGAGCGCAACGGCCGCGAGGGCTTCCGCGAGGCGCCGCGGGGAGCGGACGGTGCCGGACGGGGCGGATCGGTGCGACCGGGGAGCGGTATCCATGGGTCGCAGCGTAGCCGAGCGCGGCGGATGCGGCCCGCGACGGACAGGCGGCGACCCGGCCTGGAGCGACCGGGTCGGGTACGAGTCTCCGCGAGCGGCTCCAGGAGCGGCCGTGTCGCCGGCGCGATCGAGCGCGCGACCCACCGGATGGGGCGCGCAGGGCCGTCGTCGACCCCCGTCGATACCGCGAGATGTGCGTTTCTTAACCGTCTCGCGCCTTGTCCCTGAATCCGCACGGCCTAACGTTGTCCTTGGACCTGAAGGGAACCCCCTCTCTCTCGGCAATGACCCCTCCAGTTCCATCCTCCCTCCCTCCGACCGGAGGCGCCGAATGGGCAGGTGCCTCCGGTCTTCCTTTTCCCGGCGATCCCCGTGGCGGCCGTGTGTCAGAATCCCTGGCCATGGAGATCACCTGGTACGGACGGAGCTGCATGCGGCTCCGCGGCAGGGACGCGGTCGTCGTCGCGGACCCCTATCCGGCCGTCGTGGGCCCCACGGGCCGCGGCATCACCGGCGACATCGTCACCTTCAGTCACCCGGACGACGCACCGCTGCCGCGCGCCAGAGGCAGGACGACGAGCGACGGGCGGACAGTCATCCCGGCCAGCCTCGAGGACGCGTTCGTGCTCGACGGTCCCGGCGAGTACGAGGTGAAGCACGCCCTCATCGCCGGCGTTCGGACGAGCCGCGACGACCGGAAGGGCGCCGAGCGCGGGCGGAACGTCGCATTCGTCTACGAGCTCGACGGCATGCACGTCGTCCACCTCGGCGACATCGGCCACACGCTCACCGAGGAGAAGCTCGGCGAGATCGGCCAGGTGGACGTCGCGTGCATCCCGATCGGGGGCGCGCTCACGCCGACGAAGGCAGCCGAGCTCGTGGCCCAGCTGGGCGTGAGGATCGTCGTGCCGATGCCGGTCTGCGAGGACGGCATCTGCACGGAGGCGATCGCGAAGTTCTTCCACGAGATGGGCGCCGGCAGCCCGACCGCGCCGCAGCCGAAGCTCTCGATCTCGCCATCGGGTCTCCCGGGGGAGGCGACGACCGTCCTCCTGGAGTCGCGCGGGAAGGTCTGACCGGAGCCGGCCTGGCGGCCGGCCCGAGGACGCGGCGGCCGTCGCGGCCGGGCGCCTCCCCGGGCCGCCCGGGCCTCACTGCGCCGGCAGCCACCCGGCGAACGCCAGGCCCGCGCCGTCGGCGGACCGGCCCGGCGCCACGCCGACGCTCGTCGCCCCGTCCGGGATCCGGATGAGCACCGCCTCGTCGTAGCCGAGCGCGGGCCCGCCGATCGCGCCGTGCGGGGCGGCCACGAGGCAGACGACGTAGTCGCCGGAGACGCCGCCCGCAGCGACGTCGTACGCACCCGGCGCGAAGACGAAGGCGTCCCGCGGCGTGCCTGTCGCGCCGGGCACCACGATCGAGACCGCCCCGGCCGGGGCGGTCTCGGGCAGGACCGTCCCGGCCGGGATGCTATGCGACTCGGCGGCGGCACGCGGGGTGACGACGATGACGCGGCCCCCCGCGCCCCAGCGCGGATCGGCGTCTTCCGGGCGCGTCGACGTGGCGACCGGGACGGGCACGCCCCCGCGCACTGCGGCCCACGCCGCGTCACCCTTCGCGAGGAGCGGCTGGACGAGCGCGGCCCCGCTCCCCCCGGCGATCCGTTCGAGCGGGAACGTCGCGTTGGACGCACCGACGCCGGTGAGGGCGTCCGCCGGGAACTCGGCGAGCGTCGTCAACGCACCGCTCGCGAGGTCGAGGCTGACGGGTCGCTGCCACCACTCGGCCTCGCCGCCGGTCTCCCAGCCGTACAGGCGCGAGCCATCGGCCGAGAACCCGATGAGGCCGTATGCGTTCTCGCCGGGGGTCGTGGCGTCGAGATGCCGCGACGTCGCAGCGCCGCCGTCGACGAACGTGACGACGTCCCAGGATCCAGACTCCACGGCGAGGGTCCGTCCGTCCCGGGCCCATGCGAACGCGAGCACGGCCGTCGACTCGACCCCGTCGGCGCCCGTTCCTCCGGCCGCCCCTCCGCCCGTCCCTCCGAGCTCCCAGACGAGTCGGCCCCCGGCATCGAAGACGCGGAACCGGCCGCGGAGGATCCCGCTGCCCGTCGTCTCGGCGAACGCGAACCGACGGCCGTCCGGGGACACGAGCAGCGTGCGCTGGACCGAGCCCAGGCCGCCGGGGGGCGTCCCGGCCGGATCGGCCCAGGCGTCCGCCTCGGCGAGCTTCGCCAGCGCCTCGCCCGACCTCCACGTCCACACGGCGACCCGGTCGGGTGAGACGAGCGACCAGAACGCGGCCCGCGGGGCGCCCTCGAGCCGCGTGTCGACGATCGGCGGGATCGCCGGGTCGGCAGTCACCAGCGTCGCCGGCGTCGGCAGCGGCCCGGCGGACGACGGGACCCGCAACGCGCCCACGAGGACGGCGGCCACGGCGATGACGGCCACGCCTCCCACCGCGAGCCCGGCAAGAGCGCCGCGCAGGCCGCGGGTGGCCCGGACCGTCGGAGCCCGCACCGGCCCCACCGCCGGTCCCCGGGCATCCCCGCCGACGCCTGTTCCCGGCCAGCGCGCGTCCCCGGACCCCCGATCGACGGCTCCACCCACGCCCGCGCTCGCCCGGCGCCGAGCCTCGGCATGGCGCTCCACCGCCACCACGGCGAGCACGAGCGAGTCGAGCTCGGCGAGGCGATCGTCGGTGTCCCGGCCACCCTGCGCCCGGATCGCCGAGTCGGCGTCCGCGCGCGACATGCGTCCGCCCGCGACGGCCTCGGCGAGGTCGAGGAGGTCGGGAGTCCGGTGCGTGCTCATGCGTCCTCCTCGGATCGGAGCTCGGCGGCGATCCGCCGGAGACCGCGATGGACGAGGCTCCGCACCGTGGGAAGCGGAGCCTCGAGGATGGCGGCCACCGTCTCGTAGTCGAGATCCTCGTGATAGCGGAGGTAGATCGCGGCCCGCTGGCGGCCAGGCAGCCGGGCGAGCGCTCGATCGACATCGCGGAGCCGCTCGTCGCGCAGCACGGATTCGAGCGGTGCAGGGCCGTCGTCCGGCCGGTCGACGAGGAGCGCGAGCGGATCGAAGCGGCGGCGCCGGCGGTAGTGGTCCACGACCACGTTGTGCGTGATCCGGAGCAGCCACGCCGGCCGCGCGGACGGGTCGACCGGCGCCGCCCCCGAGACGAGCCGGCGATAGACGTCCGCCGCGAGGTCGTCCGCGTCCGCCGGATCGCCGACGCGGAAGCCGACGTATCGCCGGACCATGGCTCCGTGCGCCTCGAACAGCGCAATGGCCTCGCTCGTCGTCAGCCGACGCCGAGGCCCGCCGGACCTGTGGACCGTCGCCACGACCGGCGTCGCGAGCCCCTCGGTCTCCACCACGCCTCCGTCCGCATCCCGCTCCCGCGGACCGCCTGTCGGCCGCTCACCCATGAAGACGTCGGCGCGTCCTCCGCGTTGCAGTGACCTTCGTCCGGCGCGCGGCCGACGGTCTCGTCAGGGCCGCTCGAGGATCGGGTGGCCGCGCTTGACGACGGCGCGCACGAGGTTCGCGCCGGGCCAGTAGGGGATCTGGGCGTGGGTCGGGACCCGCCAGATGGCAAGGTCCGCCTGCTTCCCCGGCTCGATCGACCCGATCGCGTCGCCCAGCCCCAGCGCGTGCGCGGCGTTCACCGTGGCCCCCGCGAGCGCCTCCGCCGGGGTCAGCCCGAGCTCGAGACACGCGACCGTGAGGACGAGCGCGAGGTTCGGCGTGGGCGAGGTCCCGGGGTTGAAATCGCTCGCGATCGCCACGGGCACGCCGCGGTCGATGAGCCGCCGCGCCGGTGCGTAGTGGTCCGCCATGAGGAACCAGGTCGTCGCCGGAAGGAGCGTCGCGACGACGGCGCGCCCGTCGGCTGCGGCTCGCGCGAGGGCGTCGATGCCGGCCTCCGACGGCGCCGCGAGGTGGTCCGCGCTCCACGCGCCGATCTCCACCGCGAGCTCGGCGCCCCCGGACGGCGCGAGCTCGTCCGCGTGGAGCCGCAGCTCGAGCCCCACCGCACGCGCGGCCTCCAGCACGGTCCGTGACTGCGCGACGGAGAAGACGCCCTGCTCGCAGAAGACGTCACAGAACCGGGCGATCCCCTGCGCGCCGACGGCCGGCAGCTGGTCCTGGATGATCGACCGGACGTAGGCATCGGTCGCGTCCGGCTGCGATCGGAACTCCGGGGGGACGGCATGCGCGCCCAGGTACGTCGGGATGACGTCGATGGGCCCCTCGTCGCCGAGGAGGCCCGCCACGTGCAGGAGCCGCAGCTCGGTCGCGACATCGAGCCCATACCCCGACTTCGCCTCGACGGTGGTGACGCCGTGGACGAGCATCTCGTCCAGCCACCGGCGACCGTGGTCGAGCAGCTCCTCCTCGGTGGCGGCGCGCGTCGCGGCGACCGTCGAGAGGATCCCGCCGCCGGCGGCGAGGATCTCGAGGTAGCCGGCGCCGCGCTGGCGGAGCAGGAGCTCGCCCTCGCGACTCCCCGCGAAGAGCATGTGCGTGTGGGCATCCACGAGGCCGGGTGTGACCGTCCCGCCGTCCGCGTCGAGCAGTGCGAACCGGCTCGCGGGGAGCCCCTCGGCGGCAAGCGCCGCGACCACCTCGTCGCGGCCCCCCACGGCCACGATCCGGCCGTCCCAGCACGCGACGACCGGGGCATCCGGGGCGTCGGTGCCCCCCGCGTCCGCGGCGCGAAGGACCGCCGGGTCGTCCTGGGCGGCGCCCATCCGGATGCCGCCGGCCATCGTCACGACCTCGCTCGCGCCCACCACGAGGAGTCCCGGGGCGAAGTCGACCGACCCCCTGCCGCCGTGGATGATCCGGAGCGTCACTCGTCGCCGCCCGCGCGCTCGGCCATCTCGCCATCCGCGGAACCGGCCGCGGCGAGCCGCAGCTCGAGCGCCATCGATGGGTCGACATCTCGCAGCCGGAGCCAGCGCGCCGCGGCGAGGAGCCGCCCGGCCGGGTCGCCGCCGTCGGGCACGCCCGCATGGTCGGCGACGTCGAGGAACGCCCGGAGCGGCGCGAGGCCGATGAGCTCGGACTCGAGAACGTCGATGCCCGCAGCCGCCGCCTCGTCCCGGACGGCCTCGAAGACCTGCCACATCGGCGTCGTCTCCGTATCGAGGAGGTTCATCGAGACCTGGACGCAGTCGGGCTCGTCGAGCCGGAACCCCTTCGCCTGGACCCTCGGCAGGCCGCCGCTCGACTCGCGGACGTGCGACGCGATCGCCTTCGCGAGGTCAAGGTCCGTCGTCGCGAGGTTCACGTTCCACGCGATGAGGAACGGCCTGGCGCCCACGGCGACCGCGCCCGCGGTCGGATGGAGCATGGCCGGGCCGAAGTCGGGCATCCGCTCCGGGTCGCTGCGGATCGCGGAGCGGAGGCCCTCGTACTCGCCGCGGCGCACGTCCGCGAGACGGACCCGATCCGGGCGGACCGCCGCCTCCGCGTAGAGGTAGACCGGCAGGTCGAATCGCTCGGCGACCCGGGCACCGAACGCCCGCGCGATGGCGACAGCCTCGGCCATCGTCATCTCCCCGAGCGGGATGAACGGGACGACGTCGGTCGCGCCGATGCGGGGATGCTCGCCGGCCTGTCGGTCCATCTCGATCTCGTCGATCGCGACCGCCATCGCCGCCTCGAGCGCGTCCTCGACCCGGTCGGGCCGGCCGGCGAGCGTGATCACGCTCCGGTTGTGGCTCGCGTCGCTCGTCCGGTCGAGGAGGTGCACGCCCGGGACCGCGGCGGCGGCCGCGGCGATCCGGTCCACCACGTCGAGGCGGCGGCCCTCGCTGAAGTTGGGGACGGACTCGACGAGCTTCGGCACGCGGCGATGATGGCACGCGCGGGCCGCCGAGGTGGGGGCGGGCCGTGTATCGTCGGCCCCGGTGCCATCGCCACCGCGACGGCGCGACGAGGTGCCCGTGAGCGACCAGCGCCGAAGCCTCTGGCGACATCCCGATTTCCTCAAGCTCTGGACCGCGGAGACCGTCAGCCAGGTCGGGACGCAGGTCACGCAGCTCGCACTGCCGCTCGTCGCGATCGTCATCCTGGAAGTCTCGCCGTTCGAGGTCGCCCTCCTCGGGACGATCGAGTTCCTCCCGTTCATCCTCCTCGGACTCCCGGCAGGCGTCTGGGTCGACCGCCTCCGCCGCCGGCCGATCCTCATCGCGGGAGACCTGGGGCGCGCGGCCATGCTCGCCTCGATCCCGGTCGCGTACGCGCTCGGCGTGCTCACGATCTGGCAGCTCTACGTCGTCGGCTTCGTCGTCGGCTGTCTCACCGTCTTCTTCGACGTCGCCTACCAGAGCTACCTCCCGTCGATCGTGGGCCGCGACGGCCTCGTCGAGGGGAACTCGAAGCTGGAGATCAGCCGGTCGGGCGCCGCGTTCGTGGGACCGCCGCTCGCAGGCGTGCTCATCGAGTGGCTCAAGGCGCCCATCGCGATCCTGGCCGACGCGATCAGCTTCGTGGGATCGGCGTTCTTCATCCTCCTCATCCGCCGGCACGAGCCCGAGGTCGTCCACCCGGACGTCGCGGCCGGGGGCGAGCGGCCGAGCATGCGGGCGGACATCACCGAGGGGCTCCGATACGTCCTGGGACACCGCTACCTGCGCTGGATCGCGTTCGCGACCGGCACCTCCAACTTCTTCAGCAACCTCGGAGGCGCCGTCCTGCTCGTGTACGCGGTCCGAGAGCTGGACCTGTCTGCAGGCGTCATCGGGACTGTCTTCGCCATCGGGAACGTCGGGTTCCTCGCGGGCGCGTTCGTCTCGGCCCGGCTCGCGTCGCGCTTCGGCGTCGGCCGGACGATCGTCCTGGGGGACACGGTCGGGGCGATCGGGGCGATCCTCGTCCCGCTGGCGTCGCACGGCTTCGCGATCCCGGCGATCGCTCTCGCCGGCGTCCTTGGCGGCTTCGGGTCCGTGGTCTACAACATCAACCAGGTGAGCTTTCGCCAGGCGATCACGCCGGAGCGGATGCAGGGCCGGATGAACGCGACGATGCGGTTCATCGTCTGGGGGACGATCCCGATCGGCTCGATCATCGGCGGGGCGCTGGGATCGACGATCGGGCTGCTGCCCACGCTCTGGATCGGTGCGATCGGCGGCTTCTGCTCGATCTTCTTCCTCGTGTTCACGCCGGTGCGGACGCTCCGGACGATCCCGAGCGGCCCCGAGGAGTACGCCGCGCGGGAAGACGCGCGGAAGGCCGGAGGGATCGGCCCGGTCACCTGGACGGAGGCCTCCATCGAGACGGAGGAGCGGGCCGAGGCGGCGCTCGAGGCCGGGGAGCGCGCGGATGCGGAGGAGCGGGCCCCGACCGAGTCGGCCGGGCGGGCCGAAGCCGAGCGCGGGGAGCGGTGACGCCTCCGACATCGCGGCCGACGACGCCGACTGCGACGGCGACGCGGCCGACGAGCCTCTACCGCCACCCCGACTTCGTCCGGTTCTGGACGGCACAGACGGTCGCGCAGTTCGGCAGCCAGGTCAGCATCCTCGCCATCCCGCTCGTCGCGATCGTCGTCCTCGGGTCATCCGCGTTCGAGGTCGCCCTCCTCGGCACGGTCGAGTTCCTGCCGTTCGTCTTCTTCGCGCTCCCGGCCGGCGTGTGGATCGACAGGCTCCGACGGCGGCCGATCCTCATCGCGGCGGACATGGGTCGGGCGGTGCTCCTCGCGACGATCCCGGTCGCGTACGCGCTGGGTGTCCTCACGATCTGGCAGCTCTACCTCATCGGCTTCCTCGTGGGCGTGCTCACCGTCTTCTTCGACGTGGCGTACCAGGCATACCTGCCGTCGCTCGTGGACCGCGACCGGATCCTCGACGGGAACGCGAAGCTCGAGACGTCGCGGTCCGTGGCACAGACGGCGGGACCCGCGCTCGCGGGCTGGCTCATCGGCGTGCTCACGGCACCCATCGCCATCGTCGTGAACTCCGTGACGTTCGTCGCCTCCGCGATCGCGCTGCTCCTCATCCGCAGGCCGGAGGTGGCACCCGCGTCGCCCGCCGGCACGTCCGCGAGCCTGCGTCGCGAAGTCGCCGCGGGAGTCCGGTACGTCGCGGCGAACCCCTACCTCCGAGCGATCGCGCTCTCGATGGCCTGGGCGAACCTGTTCGGGCAGGTCGTGTTCTCGCTGTTCCTTCTCTACGCGGTGCGGATCCTCGGGCTGTCGGCCGGGACCATCGGCCTCGTCTTCGGCATCGGCAACGTGGGGCTCATCGCGGGGGCGGTGACCGCGTCGTGGTTCGCGCGGCGGCTAGGGCTGGGCCGCGCCATCGTCCTGGCGCTGGGCGTCGCGGGGCCGGCGACCCTGCTCATCCCCCTCGCGCCTCCCGGCGACCCGATCCCGTTCCTCATCGCGCAGGGCGTCCTCTTCGGGTGGGCGGTCCTGGTCTTCAACATCAACCAGGTGAGCTTCCGCCAGGCGATCACGCCCGAGCACCTGCAGGGCCGGATGAACGCGACGATGAAGTTCGTCGCGACCGTGACGATCCCGGCCGGGTCGATCATCGGCGGCGTGCTCGCGACCGCGTTCGGGCTGCACGCGGCGCTTCTCGTGGGCGCGGTCGGCAGCGCCTTCGCGGCCGTTCCCGCACTCCTGTCGCCCGTGTGGAGGCTGCGCGGGATCGAGGATGTCGCGGGGCTGCCCGGCGTGCACGTCCCCGACGCGGCCGGGGGCATACCGGAGGCGGCGCTGGGCATCCTCGAGCCGACGTTCGGCGGTGCCGAGACAGTGACGGCGCCCGGCGAGCGCCGCGACGACTGACCGGGGGTCGAGGCCGCGCGAGCGCGTCCAGCGCGCCGGCGCCCAGCCGCGGAGGGCGGGTGCTCCGGCTGACAGGACCCACCGCCGGCCCGAGAGCCGGAGGTCAGTCCTCCCGCATCGGGATCCGGACGCCGCGCTCCTCGGCCACCACGATCGCCCGCTCATAGCCCGCGTCCGCGTGGCGGATGACGCCCATCCCCGGGTCGGTCGTGAGGACGCGCGCGAGCTTCTCCGCCGCGAGGTCCGTCCCGTCGGCGACGACGACCATCCCCGCGTGCTGGCTGTACCCGATCCCGACGCCCCCGCCGTGGTGGATCGAGACCCACGTCGCGCCGGCGGCCGTGTTCACCAGGGCATTGAGGAGCGGCCAGTCGGCGACGGCGTCCGTCCCATCGAGCATCGCCTCGGTCTCGCGGTTCGGCGAGGCGACCGACCCCGAGTCGAGGTGGTCGCGGCCGATGACGATCGGCGCCTTCACCTCGCCCGTCCGCACCAGCTCGTTGAACGCGAGGCCGGCCTTCGCCCGCTCGCCGTAGCCGAGCCAGCAGATCCGCGCCGGCAGCCCCTGGAACGGAACCCTCTCCTGCGCCATGCGGAGCCAGCGATGGAGCGGCTCCTTCTCCGGGAACAGGTCCATGAGCGCGCGGTCGGTGCGGAGGATGTCCGCCGGGTCGCCCGACAGCGCCACCCAACGGAACGGGCCGTTGCCCTCGCAGAAGAGCGGGCGGATGAACGCGGGGACGAAGCCCGGGAAGTCGAAGGCGTTCGCGACGCCCGCCTCCTGGGCCTGGGCGCGGATGTTGTTCCCGTAGTCGAAGACGACCGCCCCCAGCCGCTGCATCGCGAGCATCGCGGCGACCTGGTCGGCCATGCTCGCCATCGCCCGGCGGATGTACAGGTCGGGCTGCTCGCGCCGGATGATCATCGCGTCGCGGAGCGTGATCTCCGCCGGCACGTACCCGTTGAGGGCGTCGTGGGCCGACGTCTGGTCCGTGACGACGTCGAACCGCTCGCCTCGCCGCACGAGCTCCGGCTCGATCTCCGCCGCGTTGCCGACGAGCGCGATCGAGAGCGGGGTCCCGGTCGCGGCCGCGTGGCGCGCCCAGGCGAGCGCCTCCTCGAGCGAGTGCGTGAGCCGGTCGACGTAGCCGATCTCGTGCCGCCGGCGCGCCCGTGCCTCGTCGACCTCGATGCAGAGCGCGACGCCGTCGTTCATCGTCACCGCGAGCGGCTGCGCGCCGCCCATCCCGCCGAGACCGGCCGTCAGGACGACACGGCCACGGAGCGTCCCCCCGAAGTGCTGCCGGGCGCACTCGCCGAACGTCTCGTACGTCCCCTGGAGGATCCCCTGGGTCCCGATGTAGATCCAGGAGCCGGCCGTCATCTGGCCGTACATCATGAGCCCGGCCCGCTCCAGCTCCCGGAAGTGGTCCCAGTCCGCCCACTTCCCCACGAGGTTGCTGTTCGCGATGAGGACGCGCGGAGCCCAGGGATGCGTCCGGAAGACGCCCACCGGCTTGCCCGACTGGACGAGGAGCGTCTCGTCGTCGGCGAGGCGGCGGAGCTCTCGGACGATCGCGTCGAAGGCCTCCCAGCTCCGGGCGGCGCGGCCCGTGCCCCCGTAGACCACGAGCCGGTCGGGGTCCTCCGCCACCTCGGGGTCGAGGTTGTTCATGAGCATCCGGAGGACCGCCTCCTGCTGCCAGCCGCGACAGGACAGCTCGGCGCCGCGCGGTGCGCGGACGGGGCGCGGGGAACGTGTTTACGGTGACAGCGTAAATCAGGAATGATCCAAAGGGCCAGGCGCGATACAAGTGCCGGGACCGGCACCCCCAAACTTCACGCGATCCGGGAATTCACCTGAACCCGCTCCCCCGGTCTGTCCGCGGGGCTAAGCGGCGCCGGCCACGAAAAAGGGCTCTCAGGTCAGCGCTTGACCTGAGAGCCCTCAACGATGGGTCCCCCGGGATTCGAACCCGGGACCAACCAGTTATGCATCCCACCGCGGTTTTCACCGTCCCCGCTGGGCGGGGTTTGTGGGCTGGACTATCCCTTCACCCCGCTGAAATGCGCCGGGGCGCCTGCCGTCTAGTCTCTACACCTTCCCTGTGACAGGGCTTGGCTCGGGATTACCACGCCTCACGGCAGAGGTTTCCCCGAATTTGACAGGATTCACCTGGCGATTTCGCACCAGGTGGCCCTTTGACCTTGAGCCGGCCGCTCTAACCGCTGAGCTAGGGACCCACAGAGCGGGCGACGGGATTCGGACCCGTGACATCCTGCTTGGAAGGCAGGCGCTCTACCGCTGAGCTACGCCCGCGCCAGTCGGGGCGCGGAGATTTGAACTCCGGACCTCTTGAACCCAAATCAAGCGCGCTAACCGGACTGCGCTACGCCCCGAACGAGATAGATTATAACCCAAGTGCTTCCACACGTCAAAGCAAGGGCAATCACGTGCCAGGCGCCTCCGAAAAGTGCCTGGCGCGTTGATCCTATCGCAACTTCACCGTCCCCCGCCACGCCAACACGACCTCGCCCCGCGCATCCGTCAGCGAGAGCAACACCTCGCCCTGGGCCGGCACGGCGTCGGTGAGGCTGATCGTTTCGTTGAAGGGCTGGGCCGGGGTGATCGTCACCGGCCGGCTGATCGGCGCCAGACCGGGCAGGGTGAGCTTGAGTTGGCCGGTCACGGCCTGCGTGGGGAAGACGCCGATCCGCACCGCGTTGCCCGCCGGAGCCAGGTTGACCGCACCACCGGCCGCCGCATAGG
>JBAWVU010000042.1:0-11989 GCA_037147135.1 Chloroflexota bacterium | reverse complement strand
CACCTTCCGCAGCACGGGGTTCTTGAAGAGCTCCTTCTTGGCCATGTAGCGCAGCGGGCGCTCGCAGATCATCCCCACGATGACCGGGTCGAGGTTGGCCTTGTGATTGGTGATCACGATCGCCGGCCCCTGCTTCGGCGTCCGAGGGCGAGACGTCGCCATCGTCGTCATCGTCCGCGACATCCTCGACGGCGGTGTCGAGACGGTAGCGGGCGTAGCGGCCGGCCTCGGCGACCGGCAGCCGCGCCGTGGCCGCGAGCCCAAGGAGGAGTCCGGCAAGGACGAGCCAGGGGTCGATCGACCACCGGGGCGCCGCCGCCCACGAGGGATCGTCCGCCCGCTCGCGGGCGAGCCCGATCCCCACGGCCGCGAAGACGAGCACGAGCGCGACCGTGTGCGCGAAGAACCACGTGGACCCTACCGCGGCGCTGTACCAGAGGACGGTCCCCAGCCCGAGGAAGAGCGTCGTCGCGAGCCGGGTGGACGGGCGGATCGGGAGCCGGCCGAAAGACCAGAAGGCCATCCCGACGACGAGCGCCGTCATGACAGCGCAGATGAGCTGCGCGTTCGTCGCGAGCCCCCAGGCCGCGACGAACGGGACGAGCACGAGGGCGGGGAGTGGCGGGAACGGGAGGAGCCCGCGGCCGGTCTCGCGCCCCGCCGCGTCGAGTACGGGCATGACATCCTGGTAGTAGGCGTTCTCCGGGACCGGGTACGGGATCGTCGCCGAGCCGTGGAGCCACGCCTCCGCCTGCCAGAGGAAGTGCCCGTAGAGGTTCTCGCGGGCGAGGTTGCTCAGGACGTAGACGACGAGCAGCCCGACGACGACCGCCCCGCCGACGAAGACGGCCGGGACCAGCTCGCCGCGCGACGCGGGCAGGGGGGCGGCACGGGGCTCCGCGACGTGACCCGGGGGTATACTCCGCTCCACTTCAGCGCTCATGCAGGAGGCCGACCTCGTTGACCGGCCCTGACAGGGGCGAGCCCGTCGGGGGCGCGACCGCGGCGACCGGGACCACGGGGAACGTGGGCGATATCCGCGCCATCGCGATCCTCATCGCGACCGGGATCGCCCTCCGGCTCATCATCGCATACGTCCTCCTTCCGGCCGGGTCGGGCTTCGGAGTGGATGTAGGCGCCTTCCGGTACTGGGCCGACAACCTCGCCCAGCAGGGGCCGTTCGGGTTCTACGATCGCGGCTTCTTCGCCGACTACACGCCCGGCTACCTGTACGTCCTGTGGCTCGTGGGGATCGTCGGGAGGGCCCTCGGCGGGATCGGCGACCTGATCAAGCTTCCCGCGATCATCGCCGACGGGATCATGGCGTACCTCGTCTGGTCGATGGTGCGCGAGCTCGGGGGTGGCCGGCGCGCCGCGCTCATCGGCGCCGCGTTCGTCCTCTTCAACCCCGTCACCTGGTTCGACAGTGCGGTCTGGGGCCAGGTCGACTCCGTCGGCACGGTCGTGCTCCTCTTCGCCGTGCGCGCGATCTGGCGCGGGAGGTCGATCCAGGCGTCCGTCCTCGCGGTGCTCGCAGCGATCGTCAAGCCGCAGTTCGGGATCCTCCTCCCGATCGTCGCCGTCGTGCTCCTCCGCCGTCACCTGCGGACCCACGAGCACGGCGAGCGCCCGATCGGACTCCTCTGGGCCGCGCTCGCCGGCGCCGCGACGGCCTTCCTCCTGTCGCTCCCGTTCGGCCTGTGGCCGTGGGATCTCCTCTACCAGGTGGTGAAGACGGCGGCCGGGTACGCGTACACGACCGTCAACGCGTACAACCCGTGGGCCCTCCTCTCGCTCGATGGCAACGGCCTCGCGGCCACCGGGACGTGGGTCCGTGACGCGGCCGGCGACGCGGGCGAGGCGTTCCTCTCCTTCGGGCCGTTCCCGGCCGTCCTCGTCGGGACCGCGCTCCTGCTCCTGACGATCGGCGGCCTGCTCACGATCGTCTGGCGGCGTGACGACCGGCGGACCGTCCTCGTCGTCGTCGCGGTGCTCGCGATCGCCTTCTTCGTCGTGCCGACCCGGGTCCACGAGCGCTACCTCTACCCGTTCTTCGCGCTCGGCGCGATCCTCGCCGCGACCTCCGTCCGGTGGCGGGTCGCCTACGTGGTGATCGCGGCCGCGAGCTTCGCGAACCTCTACGCGATACTCACGCTCCCGTTCTACGAGAACCCCGGCATGGCCGACTGGCTGGGGATCGCCCCGCTCATCCGGTCGTTCGCCGGCGTCGCCGTCGTCGCGCTCCTCCACGCCGGGGTCTTCCTCTGGTCGCTCACCAGGCTGCCGGCGAAGGCGGTCGCCGAGGACGACGAGGAGGCCCGACGGACGGCGTTCTCGGAGGAGCCCGCGGCCGTCGTCGCCCGGGGTGCGGTCGTGACAGGCGCGGCGGGCCACCCGGCCCGTGCCGGTGGCGCGCCGGTCGACGCGACGGGCGGGTCGGGTCGCGGGGTGCCCTCGGTCGCAGCCCCCGTTGGCGGGGCCGCAACCGTCGCCGGGTCGGGCGCCGCCGACGGGAGGCTCTCGGGGTCCACGGCGGGCCGGTGGCTCCGCCGGGTCGCGTCGTTCCCCACCCGCGACCGCTCGGCGTCGCTCCGCTCGGAAGGCGGCGGCCGGATCGACCGCCTGGACCTCCTCATCCTCCTCGTGATCGTCGTCGCTGCGCTCTGCCTCCGCACGTTCCGCCTCGCCGAGCCGTACCGGATGCACTTCGATGAGGTCTACCACGCGCGCACTGCCACCGAGTTCCTCCAGTTCTGGAAATACGGCGAGCAGCACGACATCTACGAGTACACGCACCCGCACCTCGCGAAGTACGCGATGGCGCTCGGCATAGAGGTCGCCGGCGGCAACGACGTGACGTCGACGAGCGATGTCGGCGTCCCCGTGAGCGACGCGGTCATCGAGCCGCGCTGGGAAGACGCCGCGGCACCCGGCGGGCGCGGCGGCGACCGCGTCTACCTCGCGACCGGCTCCGACGTCCGCGCCTACGACCTCGCGAGCCGCGCGCTCGTCGCGACGATCCCGATCACGGGCGCACGGTCGCTCTCGATGGAGCACGACACGCACGAGCTCTACATCGGGACGGAGGGCGGCGGGATCCTCGCGGTCGACACCATCTCCACGTTCGACTCGCTGCGGACGCTCGGGAGGACGAACGTCACGCTCCCGGTGCCCGCCGAGGTCTCGCGGCTCGACGGCCCCGTGGAGCGGCTCCATGTGACGTCCGACGGCGCGACGCTCGCGGCCGTGCTCCCCGGCGACACGCTCGTCATGCTCGACTCGCAGGGGGGCGGGGTCCTGAGTCGCGCGACCATCCCCGGGCTGGGCGGGATCGCGGACGGCGGAACGTCGGAGGTCCTCGTCGTCGATCCCGCCGCTGTCACGGATGCCGTGGCGCTCGCCGCGGAGCTGCAGCGTGTCGCGAGCCTCGACCCGGCCGAGGTGGAGGCGCGGCTCGCCGCCGCGAGCGGCGGCCCGGTCATCGTCGCCGGCCGCCTCGACAAGGCCCTACGCGACGCGGTCGACGCCGCGATCCAGGCCGGGAGTCTGCCCGGGGTCTCGTTCGACCAGCGTTCCCGGCTCGCGGTGGCGGCCGACGCGGGCGTCATCTTCGTCGACCCGTCGACCGGCGCGACGACCGACACCGTCACGACGAACGGCGTGCCCCGCGATCTCGTGCCGGTCACCGGCGTGGGGGATCCGGCGCTCTACGCGGTCGGCGACAGGAGCCTCTGGCGCATCGACCTGGGGAGCGGATCCTCCCCCGCCCCGCCGTCCGTCGTGAAGACGCTCGCGATGCCCGGTGACGTGACGCGCGTCACCTACGACACCGCGTCGCAGATGGTCCACGTGCTCGGCACGACGCCGGACGGGGCGGCGCAGACGGTCTACGTCGTGGAGCCGAACGGGAACTCGGTGTTCGCCGACGCTCGCCTGCCCTTCGCGCCGGCGGCGTGGGCGATGGACGCGAACAAGGAGTACCCGGCGACCGACCGGGAACAGCTCCTGACCTTCGCGGCGGACGGGTCGTCCGCGAGCGTCTCGGTCGGAGGGAACGCCTTCGGGTGGCGCCTCCCGGGGGTCATCCTCGGGGCGCTCGTCGCCGCGCTCATCTACCTCCTCATGCGGATCCTCTTCCGGCGCCGCGCGGTCGCGGTGCTCGCCGGTGCCTTCGTGCTCGCGGACGGCATGATGTTCGTCCAGTCGCGCATCGCGATGAACGACGTCTACGTCGGCTTCTTCGTCCTCGCCGCGTTCACGCTGTTCGCCGCGCTCTGGACCGGCCGCATCCGGGGCAAGGTCGGGCTCCTCCTCGCGCTGCCGGCCGTCGGCCTCCTCCTCGGCCTGGGCCTCGCGTCGAAGTGGGTGGCGCTCTACGCGATCGGCGGGATGGGGATCCTCATCCTTGCCCGCTCGGCGCTCGGGCGCGTCCTGCTCGTCATCGGCCTCGCGGTGATCACGGCGACGCTCGGGTACATGGCGATCGCCGTGAGCCCCACCGCGGCGACGAGCGGCGGCAACCTGTTCTTCCTCCTCCTCATGATCGGGATCACCCTGCTCACCGTCGTCGTGAGCGTCCTCCACCCGGTCGCGTGGACCCTCGACGAGATGCGGTTCGCGGTCGTGGCGCCAGGGGTACTCGGGATCGGCGGAGCCCTCGTCGCCTTCGCGCTCGGGATCACGCCGCCGGAGCCGGGCGGCCCCACGCCGATCGGCGCGTACCTCCTCGCGGCGTCGGCGGTCCTCGTGGCCCTCGCCGTCCTCATGGTCGTCCTCTTCCGCGTGGGGGCGCGGTACGGGATGGGCCCCCTCGCGCCACCGCCCGAACCGGACGACCCCGCGCGCCTGCTCGAACCTCCGGCCCCGGCGCCGGAGGGGTGGCTGCGGCTCGGCAGCGGGTGGGGGCTCCCCGCCGCGTGGATGGTCATCTGCATCCTCGTGATCCCGGCCGCCGTGTACGTCGTGAGCTACGCGCCGTGGGTCGCCCTCGGCAACCGGTTCACGGAGAGCTTCCCGGCGGGGAACGCCGGCCAGACTCTCGTCGACCTCACGCGGTCGATGTACGACTACCACAACAACCTCCGCGCGACCCATGCGGCGTCCTCGCCATGGTGGGCGTGGCCGTTCGACCTCAAGCCGGTCTGGTTCTACCAGGACGGGTTCGCGGGCGGGACCTCGGGCGCCATCTACGACACCGGCAACCTCGCGATCTGGTGGCTCGGGGTCGTGGCGGTCGCGTTCGCGAGCTGGCAGGCGTTCAAGCGACGCAGCCTGGGCCTCGCGCTCCTGACCGTCGCGTTCTTCGTCATGTGGCTTCCCTGGGTGCGCATCGACCGCGCGACGTTCCAATACCACTACTACGCGGCGCTCGTCTTCCTCATCCCGGCGCTCGCGTACTTCATCGCCGACCTGTGGCACGGCCCATCGCCGCGGACGTGGTTCCTCGCGCGCGTCGCCGCCGCGGTCGCGGTCATGGGACCTGCCCTTCTCTGGCTCTTCCGCATGCCGCTCTGCGCGTACGTCCGCGTGGATGCCGCGTACGCGGATTCGCCGGCCTGCCAGCCGAGCGTCGGGCAGCTCGTGGTGACGCAGCGCGTCGCCGCGATCGTGGCGATCCTCTTCGTCGCCGGCCTCGTCATCCTCTGGCAGCTCATCCTGCTCGAGCGGGACACTCGACGGGCGCGCAGCGGGGTCGCGGATCCCTCGCCGGGCGCGGACCGCCGGCTCTTCGCGATCGGCATCACGGCCGCCGTGGGCGCCGTCGCGCTCCTCGCGACCGGCCTCCTCTCCGACACGAGCACCGTCATCTCCCAGGACGGGATCCGCCCGGAGCTCGTGGCGCTCCTCGCGCTCATCCCGCTCGGACTCTCGGCGTACGTCATCGTCACCGCACGCGACCCACGCCGGTTCGTGCTGGGCTTCGTGTGGGCGGCCGTGGTCGTGTTCGTCCTCTTCTACCCGAACATCTCCGCCCTGCCGCTCCCCTCGCAGGTCTTCAACGCATACCAGGGGATCCTTCCGACCTGGCTCTACCCGTTCCAGTTCCCGGTGAACACCGACCCGGCCGTGACGGTGAAGGTCCTCGACTGGTGGCCGGCTCTCCTCTTCGTCGCGCTCCTCGTCACCTCAACGATCGTCGCGTACAGCGCGTGGGCGTGGCGGATCGCGCTCGCGGAGCGTGGCGCCGACCGCGGCGACGAGCGCGGCGACGAGCGCCCCGGGTCGGACGGCACCTCCCCCGCGCCGGACGACGCGGCAGCCGGGCCGGACGACACCTCCCCCGGGCCCGAGGGCATGGCCGCCGGCGATGTCGTGTAGCGCGCCCGGGTCAGGTCACGCGGATGGGGTGCCGGCGGTCGACCCGGCCTCCGCCCCAGCGGCGGGAACGCCCGACGGGCGCGGCGCCGGCGGCACGGCTGCGGTGAAGTCGCGTGGGAGCGCTCCCTGTGCGGCGAGCCGCCGCACGACGAAGCCGTAGTACTCGTCCACGCGGCGCGCGACTCCCCGCCAGCTGAACTCCTCGGCCCGCTCGCGTCCGCTCGCGCCCATCCGCGCCCGAAGCGCCGGGTCGTCGAGGAGCCTGCCGATCGCATCCGCTATCGCGACCTTGTCCCGCGGCCGGACGAGGAGCGCCTGCTCGCCCCGCTTGACGACCCCCTTGTACCCGTGGATGTCGCTGCAGACGATGGGCGTGCCGGCCGCCATCGCCTCGAGCAGGACGATCCCGAACGACTCGCGACCAGTCGCCGGCGAGACGAACACGTCCGCCGTCCGCAGGAGCTGCGCCTTCTCGTCGTCGCTCACCCGCCCGAGGAACTCGACGCCCTGCAGGCGCCGCGTCATCACGTACCGCCGGCACTCACGTTCCTGGGGGCCGCCGCCGACGATGAGGAGCCGGACGTCCTCGCGACCCTCGCGCCGGAGGACGCGGAATGCCCGGAGCAGGTGGATCGCGCCCTTCCGCTCCTCGAGCCGGCCCACGAAGAGGATGTTGCTCGTCCCGTCCTGCCATCGCGTGAGCGGGACCGCCCGCTGGAACCGGTCCACGTCGACGCCGTTGGGGATGACCTTGTAGTCGCCCGGGAAGAAGCGGTCGATGAAATGCCGCGCCGCAGCGCTGACGGCGATCCTGCCGTGGAGGCGCGCAGCATAGCCCTGGAGCACCCGGCTCCCGAACTCGTACGAGGGCGAGAACCCCGCGTAGGCGTGGAACGTCGCGATGTTGACGCTCCGCGACTCCTTGAGGATCGACAGCGAGAGGAACGGCACGAACGGCTCATGGAAGTGGATGAGGTCGAAGCGCTCGTCCTCGAGCATCCGGCGGGCCTGGCGGTCGAAGTTGGGCGAGACGGTGATCGTCCCGACCGAGCCGTTGGCAGGGAACGAGAACCCCTTCCCGAGGCGGATGACGTCTCCCTCGGAGCTCTTCTGGAACCCGTGGCTGCTGCTGATGATCCGCACCTGGTGATCGCGAAGGCGGAGCTCCTCGTACAGGTGTCGGACGTGGTCGTTCACTCCACCGGGGAGCGGGTAGATGTACGGAGTGACCAGTCCGATCTTCATCGAGCCGCCCCATCATCCCACCCGTCGGAAGGGGAGCCGCGGCCACCCGCATCGTCGGGTCGAGCCGTCCCTGGGTGCAGCGGCTCATCGCCCGGGGGCGCGGGCTCAGCGCCCAGGTGCGCGGGCTCAGCGCCCAGGTGCGGCGGTCCGGCGCCCGGGACGCCCGAGAGGTCGAGGCGCGGCGGGCGTGAACGGCCGCCCGGATAGCCGAGGTCCCGGCCCGTCGTCCGGCCGCGTGCGAGCCCGACCGCGCCGTCGCGCCAGCCGCGCCCATACTTCCGCAGCTGCCGAACGAACGTGGGCAGCTGCGACGCGCTCCCGTGGAATGTCCCCGCCCAACGCGTCTCGCCGGCGAGGATGGCTGCGCGGAGATCGCCGGCGGTCCGCCCCGGGAAGAGCGTCACGCCCGCCCCGATCGAGCGGGCCTCGTGGGCGTCGCTGCTGCCGATCACCGGCATTCCCAGCTCGTCGGCGAGCCGGCCCACCGCCGCGTGGCGGACGCGGCCGAACGTCGTCGGGTTGAACGCCTCGATCCCGTCGAGGCGATGGCGCGGATCGGGCTCGTCGGCGAGGCGCCGGATCGCACGCTCCCCGATGCAGAGCGGGTACGGCGTGAGGGGGTGCGCGGCGATGGCGATCCCGCCCTGGTCGTGGACGCGGGCGACCGTCTCGCGGAGCGACCGCATCGGCGGGACGCGCTCCTCAAGGAAGAGCGCGAGCAGGTGGCCGCTGCGGGTCGTCACCTCTTCCCCGACGATGACGTCGACCCGCGATCCGCGGGCCCGCGCGATCGCACGGAGGGCGAGCGCGGCGTCCACCCGCTCGTGGTCCGCGATCCCGATGACATCGAGCGACGTCCGCTCTTCCACGTGCTCGAGGATCGCGAGGACGCCGTCCACCCCGTCGGAGGCGAGCGTGTGGATGTGCGGGTCGGCGCGGCCCGGGCGGTCGCCTGTCATCGCCCGCGGCCGGCCCCGTCGGCCCCGGGCGGCCCGTCGGGCCCGTGCGCCCCGGCCGCCTGCGCCCCGGCTGCAGCCTCGAGATCGGGCCAGATGGGGAAGAAGACGGCCGACCACTGGTCCGGGGCGGTGACGACGGCGTCCTCGATGCCTCGCGCGGTCGCATCGAGGACGGCCATCGCGCGGTCGCGGAGCCGGCCCTCGGCGGGGACCTGGAGCTCGCGCATCGTCCCGACGTAGCGGCCGGTCCCCGCCCGTCTCACGGCCGCGAAGTAGATCGGTACGTTCGCCTCGATCGCGAGGAGCGCGGGCCCCGACGGGAGCGGTGCCGGGTGGCCGAAGAGGCGGACCCGCGTCCCGCCGCCGGTGATGTCGCGGTCCGCGACGAAGAGCGCCGCGCCGCCGCCCGCGAGGACGCGTCGGAGCTCCCTCCGCGCCTCGCCGAGGCCCACGAAGCGGAGGCGGCGCCCGGCGCGGGAGCGCGAGATCCACGCCTGGAGCTCGGGATCGTCCACCACCTCCATCGCTCCGGCCACATCGCCGGAGCGACCATCGACCACGACCGCCGATGCGACCTCGATCGGGCCGAAGTGCGCGGCGACGACGACGACGCCGCCCGGTTCCGTCACCGCGCGAGCCAGCACGTCCGCGTCGACCTTCTCGAGCCGGCCGTCGAGATACGCCTTTGTCATCGCAGGCGCGCGGACGAGCTCCAGGTAGTACCGCGCGTTCTGGCGGAAGGCCGAACGCACGAGGGAATCGAGCGCCTCCGGGTCCGTCGCCGCCCGCCGCGCGCGGGCCGGGCCACGGCCCTCGGCCGCGAGCCAGGCCGCCACCCGGCCGAGGTTCCGCCTCGCGGTCGCGGCGCGCGCCGGGGAGGTCCGATACCAGAGCTCGCCGACCGCGTCGGCCCCCGCGAAGAGCGGGCCCTCCGGCAGGTGACAGGCCGCCACGGAGAGGGCGCCGATCGCTCGCGCTCGCAGCCTCTGCGCACGGCTCCCCCGCCCGCCGAGGACGCTCGGCTCTCCGGGACGTGCCACCGTCATCGCCCTGTCGTCGACCTCTCTGCGGAAAGCCCGTACTGGGGCAGCCGCGCGAGGAGGGCCTCCTTCTCCTCCGCGGTCTCCGGCCACATCGGCTTGAACACCCACCACTGGTCCGGGTGGCGCCGGATCGCGCGCTCGATCGCATCGGCGATCGCCTGCGTCGCGCGGGCTATCTCCGCAGGTTCGGCCGATGCGACCTCGATGAGAGGGCTCGTGCGGCCGCGATAGCGGAACTCGCCATCGACCTCGCGCGTGACCGAGATCGGGACGATGACGGCGCCGGTGCGCGCCGCGAGCGTCGCCGGCCCGGCGGGGAGGGTCGTCCAGTCGCCGAAGATCCTCACCGGGATCCCGTCCGGCTTGTAGCCCCAGTCGACGAGCAGCCCGATCAGATCGCCGCGCCGGAGCGTGGCGTACATCTCGCGGAGGTTGCGCCACGGGAGGAGCCTGATCCCCCAGGCCGCCCGCTGCCGGCTGAGGTGCTCGTAGAGCTCGATGAACTCCGCGTCGTCGGCGATGGCGGCGACGACCCAGCCGCGGTCCGCGATGGCGGCGGCGCCGCCCTCCATGAAGCCGACGTGGGCGCCGACCATGATGACGCCGCAGCCGAGATCCCTGGCCGTCTCGACGTTGTCGGCGGCCGTCATGTCCAGCTCGCGGACGATCTCGCCCCGAGGTCGCGTCGGGAGCCGCATGAGCTCGACGATGTACTGCGCGTAGTTGCGGTACATGCGCCGCGCGAGCCGGTCGACGCGAGGGTCGTCCGGGCTCCGTCCGAGCACATGGGCGAAGCTCGAGCGGGTCGCCCGTCGGCGTGCGGGCCACGCGAGGTACGTGCTCTGGGCGAGGATCCCGCCCACCTCCCACGAGGCGCGTTGGGGCACCCTCCCGAGCGTCCACGTGGCGAGCCTGTACGCACGCATGACGGAGCGGTCGCGGATCCTCGTCACCCGGTCCCGATCGTCGGGCCGTGCCCGCGCGACGCCGGCCGCGGCAGCGCGGACCGCCGCGGTGCCCGGAGCAAAGGCCCTGGAGCGCCCCTCCGCTGCCACTAGACCCCCTTCCCGATGGTGCTGGCGCTCGGCGCAGCGGCCTCCGCAGCGATCGCCTGGGCCCGGACGCTCATGACGCGCTGGATGACCGTGATGGTCGCGAGGATGAAGATCGCCCCCACGCCGATGAAGAAGGCGGGCGAGCCGACAGTGGCGAGGCCCGCCGCGGGGTCTGCCGCGCTCCAGGCGGGGAGTCCGCCGAGGAGCCCGGTGAGGATCAGGGCGATGGCGAGCACGACGAGCCGGATCTCGCGCGGGGCGAGGCCGACACTCGCGAGACCGGAGCCCGGGGAGAACCCGAGGCCCTCGGCGCGGGCGCGCACATAGCTCACCATGAACGCCGACGAGAGGGCGAGGGTCGAGAGCACGGCCGCGAGCGCGTTCGAGGCGGCGATGCAGCCCGCGACGATCCCGACCCAGGTGAGCGCTTCGCCCCAGCGGTCGAATGTCGAGTCGAAGAACGCGCCGAGCTTCGACGACTTCCCGGTCGCCCGGGCGAGCGTGCCGTCGAACATGTCGAAGACTCCGCCGACGAACACGACGATCCCCGCCGCGGCCCACCACTGCAGGCCGGCGAGGACCGCGGCCACGGCCGTGATGGCGAAGCCGAGGAGGGTGAGGCCGTTCGGCGTGAGGCCGAGTCGGCCGAAGAAGAGCGCGATCGGCTCGAAGATGCGCTTCACGCGCTGGCGTTGGTCAGCGGAGGTGAACGACCCGCTCCGGCCCGTGCCCGTCGTGCCCGGGGTGGTGCCGCGACCAGCGGTCGGATCCGTCATCTCAGGCCTCCACGCCGAGGAGCTCGCGCTCGCTGGCCGCGAGCTCGCTGAACGCGCCCGGCCGCAGCGCGATGAGGGTCTCCCGGCCGTTGCGCCGCGTCTCGACGATCCCGGCCGCGCGGAGACGCGACACATGCCAGCTCACCAGGGGTTGCGAGAGCCCTACCGTCTCCGTCAGGTCGCCGACGGTCACCGGGCCGCCCGTGAGTCGCCGGATCATCCTCAGCCGGTTCACGTCCGCGAGTGCCTTGTGCACGTCACGCAACGCCCGCAGCTCGGCGGGCCGGTCGACGATCGCGGCGATGGTGCTGCGGATGCGTGACGTGCTCGGCAGGGCGGGGCTCCTCTCGGAGGTGCGGCGCTCGGATCGACGCCGTCATATAAAGGGGAGTTGATGGTAGAGGTGGGCCGGGCAACGCGTCAAGGCGCCGGTACCGCAGGGACTGGGCACCGCAGAGGCTCGTCACCGCCCGAGGTGGCCGGGCACGTCGAGTGACGGCCACAGCGGCTGCTGTCGACGCCGAGTGACTCTGTCAGCTCAACTGCCGAGTGATTCTGTCAGTCGCTGCTTGTAGAGCTTGCTGTCGGATCGG
>JBAWVU010000041.1:0-12156 GCA_037147135.1 Chloroflexota bacterium | reverse complement strand
GTTGAACTCCATCGGCGTGCCGCCGCCCGGGCGATGCTCAAGGCCATCGGCTTCACGGACGACGACCTCGCGAAGCCGCTCGTGGGAGTGGCGACGACGTGGATCGAGACCATGCCGTGCAACTACAACCAGCGCCGCCTCGCGGAGCACGTCAAGGCCGGGATCCGCGCGGCCGGCGGCACGCCGATGGAGTTCAACACGATCTCGGTGTCCGACGGCGTCGCTATGGGCACGGAGGGGATGAAGGCGAGCCTCATCAGCCGCGAAGTCGTCGCCGATTCGATCGAGCTCGTCGTGCGCGGCCACCTCCTCGACGGCGTCGTCTGCCTCGTCGGGTGCGACAAGACGATCCCCGGCGCCGTCATGGCGCTCGGTCGGCTCGACGTGCCGGGCGTCGTCCTCTACAACGGGACGATCTACCCCGGGATGTACAAGGGGAAGCGCGACGCGACCGTCGTCACCGTCTTCGAGGCGATCGGCGCGTACCGGGCCGGCAAGATCACGCTGGACGAGCTGTACGAGGTCGAGAACGTCTCGTGTCCGGGCTCGGGGGCATGCGGCGGCCAGTACACCGCGAACACGATGAGCACCGTCTGCGAGTTCCTCGGCATCTCGCCCGCCGGCCTCAACGGGATCCCTGCCGAGGACCCGGCCAAGGACGACGCGGCGCGGCGGACCGGCGAGCTCGTCATGGAGCTCGTCCGCGATGACGTCCGTCCGAAGACGTTCATCACGCGCATGGCGCTCGAGAACGCGATCGCCTCCGTGGCTGCGACCGGCGGCAGCACGAACGCCGTCCTCCATCTCATCGCGATCGCGCACGAGTTCGGGATCCCGCTCGACATCGACGAGTTCGGGGCCATCGCCGACCGGACGCCGATCGTCGGGGACATGGTCCCCGGCGGGCGCTACACGGCGGCGGACATGCACGAGGCCGGTGGCGTCGCGCTCGTCATGCGCGAGCTGCTCAAGCGCGGCCTCCTCCACGGCGGCGCCCCGACCGTGGACGGGCGGACCATCGCCCGCATCGCCGCCGATGTCGTCGAGACGCCCGGCCAGCGCGTCGTCGTCCCGATCGAGACGCCGATCAAGGATGTCGGCGGCCTCACGATCCTCCACGGCTCACTCGCGCCGGACGGCTGCGTCGTGAAGCTCGCCGGCCACGAGCGGCGCCACCACCGCGGGCGAGCCCGCGTCTTCGACTCGGAGACCGCCTGCTACGACGCCGTGCGCGCGCAGCGGGTGAAGCCGGGCGACATCGTCGTCATCCGCTACGAGGGTCCCGTCGGCGGTCCCGGGATGCAGGAGATGCTCAGCGTCACCGCCGCGCTCGTCGGCGAGGGGCTCGGCGAGTCGGTCGCGCTCATCACCGACGGCCGCTTCTCCGGCGGGACGCACGGCCTCATGATCGGGCACGTCGCGCCGGAGGCTGCGCTCGGAGGCCCGATCGGGATCGTCCGGGAGGGCGACACGATCGTCATCGACGTCGACCGGAAGGCCGTCGACATCGACGTCGACCGCGACGAGCTCGACCGGCGGCGGCTCGAGTGGACCGCGCCGGAGCCCCGCTATCGCAGCGGCGTCATGGCGAAGTACGCGGCCCTGGTGAGCTCGGCGTCCGAGGGCGCGGTGACGACCGGGGCGCGCCTCGCCGCCGCCCTCGCTCGCACGGGGGACTGACCCGGCCCGGAGGCGCATCTCGCCGCGCCGGTCACGGCGCGGGCTCCGTGAGCGATCGGAGGAGGTTCGAGAACGGCGCGGGGTCCACCTGCACGTCGCCGCTGAACGGGTTGTCCAGCATCGCGATGAGCAGCAGGATGAGGGCGACCACGGAGACCGCGAGGAACATCATGACCATCCGGCTCCGGAGCGGGCCGGTATCGGTCAGCGCGATGTACGCGACGTACAGGATGGTCCCGACGATGAGCGCGAGCCACAGGACGCCCTGGATGTCCTGGCTCGCTGCAGAGAGCCGATCCGACCGGTAACCCTGGGCGACGAGCATCTCGTCGACCGCGTGGTCGACGAGAGTGGAGTCCCTGCTGTCCGTGCTCAGGCTCGGGAGCGCGAGCACGGCGTCGCGGAGGGCCCTGAAGGTGCGGGTGGCGTCGGGCGACGCGCTTCCCTCCCCCAACCATGGCCACTCGGCGGCCGCCGCCTCCGCGTAGACCAGGACATCGTCGCGGACCGGCGCTCCGATCGATGGGGGGAGGCGGTCGACGAGCGCGGCGATGTCCGCGAGCGCCACGGCTTCGCGCTCGATCGCCTTCTGGGCATCGTTGATCTGCCCCCAGAGGACGACCACCATGAAACCGAGGACGAGCATGAACGGCGAGACCATCGTCCCGCCGGTCGCGAGAGTCGACTTGAGCAGGCCCTCCCGGTGATGGTCGGGCAGCAGCTTGCCGGCCACGTACGGGACGCCGACCGCGAGAGCGATCGCGATGACGAGGAGGATCGGGCCGATGACGATGAGCGAGTGCACGTGCGTCCTCCGTCCGGGGATCCGTCGCGGATGGCCGCGGCGGGATGGCGTCAGCCTCCCGCGGACTCCGGTGCCTTGATGAGCCTACCCCGCCGGGTGACCGCTCGGCTCGCCAGCGCGGCCACCCCCATCGCCACGACCGCCCGCTCCGCCGGCGTGAGCGGCCGTACGACGGACAGGAACTGGGCCGCGCGGGCCCGGTCGGCGACGGCCACGAGGAGCCGCCCGCGGCGCGTGAGCACGACGCCGCGCCGGCGCCGATCGTCGCCATCCGTCCGCCGCTCGACGAGCGACCGGCGCACGAGCCCGTCGACGAGACGACTCGTCGCGGAGGGCGAGCGGCCGAGCGCGTCCGCGAGCTCGGCGACCGTCGCGGTCTCGCCGTCCGCGAGGACGTAGAGGGCGGCGAGCTGCGTGAAGCCGAGACGGAGCTCTCCGAGCTGCACCGCGAACCCGATGACGAGCTCTCGCCAGAGCGCTCGGCCCATGGCGATCCGGCCGGACAGCTCCCGCGGGTTCTGGAGCCGTCGCCCGGCGCTCTCCACGACGGTCGAGAGCTCGCCGAGCAGCTCCTCTGCAGGATGCCGGCTCAGCGGCGTCCGGCGTGCGGTGGGCCGCGACGCGCCGGATGACGGGCGCGGACGACGGGCCGATCGGTGGTCCGACATGCCCGCAGCGTAGCCCATCGAGGCGCATGCGTGCACTCCTGCATGCATCGGCGGCGCGTCCGGGTCCATCGGGCTACGCTTCCGGCGCAGGCGAGCCGCACATCGCGGCCGCGGCGGATGAAGCGGGGTCCATGGTCACGATCGCGTTCGTCTTCCCGGGGCAGGGGTCGCAGTCGGTCGGCATGGGGGCAGCGATCGCCGCCTCGTCGCCCGCCGCCTCACGCGTCTTCGCCGAGGCGGACGCCGCCCTCGGCGAGCCGCTGAGCCGCCTCGCGTGGAACGGTCCCGCCGGGGCGCTGGACCTGACCGTCAACGCGCAGCCCGCGCTCGTCGCGACGTCCATCGCCCACCTCGCGGCGATCCGCGAGCGGCGCGACGCCGCCGGCCTGGCGCCGCTCGAGCCCGTCTTCGCGGCCGGCCATTCGATGGGCCAGTACTCGGCGCTCGTCGCCGCCGGCGCACTGCCGCTCGCCGATGCGATCCGGCTCGTCCGCGAGCGGGGCGAGCGGATGCAGGCGTCCGGCGCCGGCCGACCGGGCGCCATGGCCGCCGTCATCGGCCTCGACGATGCTCGACTCCCGGAAGTCGTCGCGGCCGGCGCCGCCCACGGCATCATCACGGTCGCGAATCGCAACTCCCCCGGGCAGGTCGTCCTCTCCGGAGAGCGGCCCGCGGTCGAAGCCGCGGTCGCGGCCGCGAAGGCGGCCGGCGCGCGGCGCGCGATCGAGCTCCCCGTCTCCGTCGCGGCGCACTCCCCGCTCATGCGCGAGGCCGCGGACGGGATGGCGCGCACGCTCGCGGGCGTCACGTTCTCCGACCCGCATCCCGCGCTCATCGCGAACGCGGACGCGCACCCGATCGACTCGGCGGACGGGGCCCGGGCGGAGCTCGTGGAGCACCTCACCCGCGGCGTCGACTGGGTCGCTGCCGTCGAGCGGATGCGCGACACGGGCGTCGACACGTTCATCGAGGTGGGGCCCGGCCGCGTCCTCACCGGGCTCATCAGGCGGATCGCGCCGGACGCGACCGCTCTCGCCACCGACGACCCCAGCGGACCGGGCGGCCTCGCCGACCCGGATCTCTAGCCCGCCGCGTCCCTCCCCAGGAGAGCCAGCTCGTGCGCACACCCGACTACTCCCGCCGCGTGGCCGTCACCGGCCTCGGCGTCATCAGCCCGGTCGGCCAGGACGTCGGGACGGTCTGGGACAACCTCGTCAACGGGCGGAGCGGCCTCCGGCGGATCACCCGCTGGGACGCTTCGGCGCTCGACTGCCAGGCCGGGGGCGAGGTCGACTTCGACCCGGCGCAATGGATGGACTTCAAGGCGGCCCGGCGCACGTCCCGCAACGTCGTGATGGGCGTGGCCGCGGCACAGCAGGCACTCGCGGATTCCGGCCTCGAGGTGACCGACGCGAACCGTGACGAGATCGGGATCGTCTTCGGCTCGGGGGCCGGCGGCCCGGAGCTCCTCATGGACAACGTGGTCATCCGCGACACGAGGGGGCCGCGCGCGGTGAGCCCCTTCTTCATCGCGAACATGCTCCCGGACACCGCTTCGGGCCAGATCGCGATCGAGACCGGCATCCGCGGTCACAACGTCTGCATCGTCACCGCGTGCTCGACCGGCACGAGCTGCATCGGCGAGGCCGCGGAGGCGATCAAGCGCGGTGACATCATCGGGGCCATCGCCGGCTCGACCGAGACGCCCGTCCACGAGATGGCCTATCTCGGGTTCACGAACATGCGCGGGATGGGGACGCCGCGCGACGGCGAAGGGCTCGAGACCATCAGCCGCCCATACGACGTGACGCGGGACGGGTTCGTGCTCGGCGAGGGCGCCGGCGCCCTCGTCCTCGAGGACCTCGAGCTCGCGAAGGCGCGTGGCGCCCGCATCTACGCGGAGATCGTCGGCTACGGGTCCGCCGCAGACGCGTGGGACCTCATCCAGCCGGTCGAGCGCGGCGACGGCGTCAGGCGGGCGATGGCGATGGCGCTCGCGCGCCATCGCGTCCCGGCCGACGAGGTCGACATGATCAACCCGCACGGCACGTCCACCCCGGTCGGCGACCTTCGCGAGGCGCAGGCGATCTCCGACGTCTTCGGCGCGCACACGCCGAACGTCCTCATCAGCGCGACCAAGTCGATGACCGGTCACATGATGGGAGCATGCGGCTCGTTCGAGGGCATCGCGACGGTCCTCTCGGTCCACGAGCAGGTCGTCCCCGCGACGATGAACACGCGCGAGATCGACCCCGAGATCGCGGCCACCGGCGTGACGGTCCTCACAGGCGAGTCGCGGGAGATGCCGGTCCGGTACGGGATGAGCTGCAACGTGGGCCTCGGCGGGCACAACGCGGCGGTCATCTTCAAGCGCTTTGACGGGGATTGAGGCACCATCGCGCGGTGAACCACCTCCACATCCTCTTCGCGCGAGCCGCGCGAGCGCTCGCGGTCGCCATCGTCGTCGCGTCGGCCTCGGCATTCGCCTCCGCTCCCATCGGCGGCACCGCACCCGTCGCCGCTGCGACCCCGGTCCCCATCGTCCTCGTCCACGGGTGGGGCGCATCGCCGGAGAGCTTCGCCGTCATGGAGCGCCGCTTCCGGGCGCTGGGCCGGACCGTCGTCGCCATCGATCTGCCCAGCGAGAACAACATCGCGAACGCGAAGGCGATCCGCGACCTCGTCGTCGCGAACGGCTGGCAGAAGGTCGCGATCGTCGGCCACAGCATGGGCGGCCTCTCCTCCCGCACGTGGATCCGCTCCTACGGCGGGAACAAGGTGGCCGTGACGTACGTCTCGCTCGGCACGCCGCAGCAGGGGCTCATCATCACGTGCCCGCTCAAGCGGTCGAACGGCGGGCAGATGTGCCCCACGGACCCGTTCATGAAGAAGCTCAACGCCGGCGATCCAACGCCCGGCCCCACCGCCTGGACGTCGATCTTCAGCACGACGGACGGGTTCGTCCCGACGTCGGCCTCGCGCCTCGGGGGAGGCACCTGCAACGTGTCCGTCACCGGCCCCGACCACTCCGCCCTGCTCACCGACCCGGAGGTCTTCCGGCTCGTCCGCGACGCGATCGACGGGAAGCCATGCACAGGGGTCGTCGTCCCGTAGCCCGCCGCAGGCCGACCCGGTCCCGGCCGGGGGTGGCCGCTCGCTAGAATGGCGCCGCGGAGTTACGACCGCGTCCGACCCGCGCCACCACCGACCCGAGGAGCCGCCCGTGCCGCCCAGCACCGACCCCGCGCGCCGAGCCGTCGTCACCGGCATGGGTGCCGTCATGCCGATCGGGAACGACTTCCCGACCTACTGGCGGAATCTCGTCGACGGGGTGGTGGGTACCCGGACGGTCCGCAGCTTCGACGCGTCCGCCCACGAGGTGCGCATCGCCGCCGAGGTCCTCGACTTCGACCCGACGGTGGCGATGGACGCGAAGATGGCACGACGCATGAGCCGCTTCATCCACTTCGCGATGGCGGCCGGGAAGGAGGCGATCGGCGCGTCCGGGATCGACTTCGCCGCGATGGACGAGGACGCGCGCGATCGCGTCGGTGTCGTCCTCAACACCGGCGGCGGCGGGCTCGAGCAGGTGATCGACGGGACGCACACCTACGATTCGCGAGGGCCGCGGTTCGTCAGCCCGTTCGCGATCCCCGCGCTCTCATCATCGATGGGCGCCTGCATGCTCTCGATGGAGTACGGCCTCACCGGCCCGGTGATGACCCAGAGCGCTGCGTGCGCGACCTCGATCATCGCGTTCCACGATGCGCTGCGGCTCATCGCGAGCGGCGAGTGCGACGTGGTCCTCGCGGGCGGATCGGAGGCGCCGGTCCTCCCGATGGCCCTCGCGGCGCTCGGCAACATGGGCGCGCTCTCGAGGCGGAACGACGACCCGGCGCGCGCGTCGCGCCCGTTCGATCGGGAGCGCGATGGGTTCGTGCTCGGGGAGGGCGGCGGGGTCGTCGTGGTCGAGTCGCTCGCTCATGCGCTCGATCGCGGAGCGACGCCGATCGCGGAGATCCTCGGTGGCGGGTTCACGGCAGACGCGTTCCACATCAGCGCGCCGGAGCCCACCGGCCGAGGTGCCGCCCGGGCGATGACGCAGGCCCTGCGCAACGCCGGCGTCGCGCCGGATGAGATCGACTACATCGTCGCGCACGGGACCTCGACGTCGCTCAACGACGTCACGGAGACGCGCGCGATCAAGGCGGCGTACGGCGCCGCGGCGCGGAAGGTCGCGATCAGCTCGCCCAAGTCGATGGTCGGCCATCTCGTCGGCGCGGCCGGCATCGCGAGCGTACTCGCCGGGCTCGGTGCCATCCGCGACCAGGTGATCCCACCGACGCAGAACCTCACGGACCCGGACCCCGAGTGAGACCTCGACTACGTGCCGCTCGTCGCGCGACGGACGCGGGTGGAGACGGTGATGGTCAACGGGTTCGGGTTCGGCGGGCAGAACGCAGTCGCGGTCCTCCGGCGGTGCGAGCCCTAGCCATCGCAGTGGCCGTGCTTGGACCCGGTCGCGAGGACCCCGGGCCTCCCGCGATCGGCTAGCGCTCGCCGACCGCCACGGACTCGTCTTCGACGAGGCGAAGCAGGTCGATCGTATCGGTGAGGCGGGCGTTGAAGATCCGCCGCGTCGTGTCGAGCAGCTCGAAGAGCTCGGCGTCGGCCACGCTGTAGATGATCGTCGTCCCGTGCCGTTCGGTCGTGAGGATGGTCCGTCCTCGCAGGACCGCGAGCTGCTGCGAGACGGACGAGCCCGGGACTCCCGTGGCCTCCTGGATCTGCGTGACGCTCAGGGGACCGCTCCGGAGGAGCTCGAGGATCCGGATGCGCAGCGGATGCGCAAGCGCCTTGAAGAACTCCGCCTTGGACTGCCGGAGTCGCTCGGCGTCGTCGGGCCTCGGGGTTCCCTGGGTCATCGCGCGAGCCTAGCCTCCGTGTGGGCCGCCGCCGTCCGATGGGCCGGATCCATTGGCCTGCCGCACCCCTCGGGCGGCGTCCGTGCGGCTCGGCCGGCCGGATCGTTCGATCTCAGTCGATCGTAGTATTGCAAGACTGCAATATATGGAAGAATACAGTAGCATGAGGGCATGCACATCGCCCGGGCGATCGGCGAGGTCGTCGAGACGCCACCCTTCGACGTGGGCCGGCCGTGGGCGTCCCTGCTCGACGCGACCGCCGAGCATGGCGACGTCGTCGTCTCGCTGCTCACCCTCGTCGTCGTGGACGACCTCATGCGACTCACGGGGATCCTGCGGGTCCGCGGCCGGGACGACGTCCGGGTTGTGGCGGTCCCGTCGCTCGAGGTGACGCTGCCGGACGGGACCGCCCTCCGGCTGGTGGACGCCCGCGTGCAGCCGCATGGAAGGGTCTCCTGGGTCTCATGGACCTTCGAGCGGCCGGATGTCATCCCGGCTCGCATCGATGCTCGCATCGAGCGCATCGAGCTCGAGCACCGGATCGGAGGCTCCACACGGATGGCCGTGACGGGACCCTGGGAGCTCTCCTCGCCAGCCCGGCCGCCGGGCCCGGTCGACGACACCGTCCACCCAACCGGACACACCCGGAGGACCTGATGGGACTCGACGCTCTGCTCGAAGCGGCGACGTGCGCGACGCCGGGCCGACGTATCGAGTTGCGCGACGAGATCGCCGCGTACGGCGCGCCGGCGATCGACGGAGTCCGCCCGTGGCTCCAGAATGACACGCTCGCCGCCTTCGCGGTCCGGGTCATCGAGCGAGCGGGCCTCGACGGTGAGGGCGTGCTGGCCGCCCAGGTGCTGCGATGGGCACGCACCCGGGTGCCGGCAGCCGTGACCGGTGATGTCGAATGGGCGCTCCAGCAGCTGCGGGCGGCCAGGCGGCCGGTCCCTGCGCCGCCGGCCGCGCCCTCCCCGTCGGCGAGTCCGCGGCTCGAGCGTCCGCTATACCCGACGGTCGCTGCTCACCGCGCGCGCTGAGCAGCGACCCGCCCCACCGACACTCCTCGGTCAGCGCCGCGTACGCCGCGGGAGCGATCGCGGCGCCCCTGTACGTCGTCCACCATGGGACACGAGTGTAGGATTCCGGTATCGCGCCGTCCCGGACGCGCACGTCATACGTGCCGAGAGGCGTGCCTCATCCGCGCCTGCTCTCGGCCCGAAAGGCGATCATGCCCTTCCGTCTCCTGAACACCCTCACGCGCAGCGTGGATGCCTTCGAGCCGCTCGAGCCCGGACGAGTCCGGATGTACACGTGCGGCCCGACGGTCTACCGCTACGCGCACGTCGGGAACCTCCGCAGCTACCTCCTCGCCGACCTCATCCGCCGGGCGCTCGTCGTCCGTGGCTACGACGTCCTCCACGTGAAGAACATCACGGACGTGGGCCACCTCCGCGACGAGCGCTTCGACCGCGGCGAGGACAAGATGCTCGTCGCCGCGAGGCTCGAGGACAAGTCGCCGGAGGAGATCGCCCGCGCGTACGAGGCGGCGTTCCACGAGGACGAGGCGCTCGTGAACATCCTTCCCGCGCACGTCTTCCCGCGCGCCACCGAGCACGTCCCAGAGATGGTGGCACTCGCGGAGCGCCTCGTGGATCTCGGGTGCGCGTACGAGGTCGACGGCACCGTCTACTACGACGTCGGACGGTTCCCGGGCTACGGGCGGCTGTCCGGCAATACGCTCGACGAGCTCCGCGCCGGCCACCGTGGCGAGGTGGAGGCGGACAAGCGGGACCCGGCCGACTTCGCCCTGTGGAGGCGCGCCGGAGAAGGGCGGATGGTGAAGTGGGAGACCCCGCGCTGGGGCGAGGGGTTCCCGGGCTGGCACATCGAGTGCTCTGCCATGGCGATGCGGTACCTGGGCGACCAGTTCGACATCCACACCGGCGGGATCGACAACGTCTTCCCCCACCACGAGGACGAGATCGCCCAGTCCCAGGCGACCACGGGCGTGATCCCCGCGCGCTGGTGGGTCCACGGCGAGCACCTGCTCATGAGCGGCCGGAAGATGGCGAAGAGCGCCGGCAACTTCCAGCGCATCACCGACCTGGCGGCCGAAGGTCACGACCCGCTCGCGTTCCGCTACCTCTGTTTCACCGCCCACTACCGCCGCAAGCTCAACTTCTCGCCGGAGTCGCTGGCGGGCGCGGCCGCGGCGCTCGTGTCACTCCGCGCGCGGGTGCGGAGCCTGGGGCCGAGGCCGGCCGGCGAGATCGGGGTGGGCGGGCCGGAGGAGATGTCGCCGGCGGCGCGGGGGCTTCACGATCGCTGGACGGCGGCGGTGGATGACGACGTCGACATGCCCACCGCGGTCGCCGTCGTCCGGGAGATCACCAAGGCGACGGACGTGCCGGCGGCCGAGCGGCGCTGGCTGCTCCTTGACGCGGACCGGGTGCTCGGGCTCGACCTTGAGCGGTCGGCCGCCCAGCAGGCGGCGGAGGAGCGCATCACCGGCGGATCGATCGACCCGGCCGGCAAGGCCACCGGTGCGGGAGCCGGCCCCGGCGCGCTGTCGGCGCTCGCCGCGGAGTTCCTGCGCGAGCGTGCGGCGGCACGTGCCGCCCGGGACTGGGCCCGCTCCGACGCGCTGCGCGACGACCTGTCGGCGCTCGGGATCGAGGTCACGGACCGTGCCGGCGGCATCCAGGAGTGGCGGATCCGCGAGGGGTAGACCGCCCCATCCACCCACCTGGAGATGCACACCCGCCGATGAGCCCCCTCGCGGGGGTCGCGCCCCGCGATGCGCTCGCCCCTCGGATCCCGCGCGATGGACCGGGCGCCCACGATGATCGTCTCCCTCGTCTCCATGCCATCGAGGGTGACAAGGTCACGGGCCGCTCATGGAACGACCACGTTCACTAGCCGGAGACTGGCGAGCACGACCCCCTTGACAGCGACCATCGCCGAGGGTACCGTCGGCAACACATGAGCAGCAGCGTGCACATCCGAGCATGACGTTCGGCATGTCACCCCCCCGCCGGGGCGAGCCACTCTCGGGCGAGACGCGGCTCATGCTCCGGGCTGCCCAGCTCTACTACCGGCTCGACCTCACCCAGGACCAGGTCGGAGAGCGGCTCGGCGTCAGTCGCTTCAAGGTCGGCCGGCTCCTCGACCGGGCCCTGCGCGAATCGGCCGTCCGGATCGAGATCGTCCACCCCGCGGCTCGCCTCGTCGAGCTGGAGGACGCGCTCACACAGCGGTTCGGGCTGCGCGGCGCCGTGGTGGTCGACGTGCCGGCGACGGGGTCCGCGTCGGACGACGAGCTCCTCGCCCGCGAACGCGTCGCAGGGGCTGCGGCGGCGCATCTCGCCTCGCTGCAGCCCAGCGGGGCGATCGGTGTCTCGTGGGGCCGGACGATGCTCGAGCTCGCGGCGCACTTGCGCCCGGGCTGGACCTCCGCGACCGAGATCGTGCAGCTCAACGGCGCTACGTCTCGCTCAGCGCGCCCCACGCGGGCCCACGAGATCGTCGAGCGGTTCGGGGCGACCACAGGCGCCGCCATCCGGCTCATGGCCGCGCCCGCGATCGTCGGCTCGCACGAGCTCCGCGACGCGCTCGAGGGCGACCCCTCGGTGGGCGAGACGCTCGCGGCTGCGCGCGCCGCCGCCACGGCGGTCTTCAGCATGGGCGTGATGGGACCCGACAGCGTGCACGTCGCGTCGGGCTATCTCGGCGACGCCGACCTCGCGGCGCTCGCGGACGCCGGCGCCGTCGGCGACGTCCTGGGGCGGTTCCTCTCGCTCGACGGTCGCACCGCCCTGCCGTCGCTCGACCGGCGGACGATCGGGCTGCCGCTCGAAGAGCTCCGCGCGAAGCCGCTGACGGTGGGCCTCGCCGCCGGCGCCGGGCGGGGCCCCATCGCCCTTGCCGCCCTGAGGGTGGGGTGCATCACCGTGCTCGTGGCGGACGAATCGACCGCCGCTTGGGTACTCGACCATGCGTGACCCGCGCGAACCTCGCGACCCGGCGGCCCTGATCCCGGCGACCCCGGCCCCGGCGGCCCCGACTCGGGCGGCCC
>JBAWVU010000040.1:0-12188 GCA_037147135.1 Chloroflexota bacterium | reverse complement strand
GGCGACGGCGGCGATCGCCCAGAGGAGCGGCGCGCGCCGGCCAGCCCGGCCCGGAGCAACGCCGAGCCCCACGGAGCCACCGGGAGGCAGCCGCATGGGACGGGCATGCTCGCGGCGGCCGCGTGGCCCCAGCCTGGCGTCATCCTGCATCCGAGCGATGCTACCGGCTCGGATGCCGTCGCGTTGGCCGCGCCCGTCGCATCGGCCGTGCCGGTCGCAACGGCCCCCCGGCCTTGCGCAAGGTACGCACCACCGTGCCGGAAGTCCCGCCGCCGGGGGACCTCGGCACCTTCCGGTCGCGGGTCATCGCCGCCACCATGCACCGAAGGACCGTCCCCTTCGGGAGGGCAGCTGGCTGCCGGGAGTCGAGCATGGGTGCAGAGGAGCTCGCGAGGCTCCAGTTCGCGCTGACGATCGGATTCCACTTCTTCTTCTCGTCGCTGTCGATCGGGATCTCCGTCGTCCTCTTCCTGCTGGAGACGATGCGATGGCGGACGAAGAAGGACGTGTACGACCGCGCGGCGGTCTTCTTCACGAAGATCTTCGCCCTGACGTTCGCCATCGGCGTCGCGACGGGGATCGCGATGGAATTCCAGTTCGGGACGAACTGGGCGAGCTACTCGACATTCGTCGGTGACATCTTCGGTGCGCCGCTCGCCGCCGAGGGCGTGCTCGCGTTCTTCCTCGAGTCCACGTTCCTCGGGATCCTGGTGTTCGGCAGGGGCCGTGTCTCCTCGGGGGTCCGGTGGGCCGCGAGCTTCCTCGTCATGTTCGGGGCGCTCCTGTCGGGCCTCTGGATCCTCATCGCGAACAGCTGGATGCAGACCCCCGCCGGCTACGAGATCGTCGATGGCCGGGCCCGCCTCACCGACTTCTGGGCGGCCGCGCTCAACCCCTCGACGATCCCGCGGTACATGCACACGATCTCGGCCGGCCTCTGTGCCGGCGCGTTCTTCGCGGTCGCGGTCATGGCCTGGTATGTCCTTCGGAAGAAGCACATCGACGTCGTGAAGGTCGTCATCCCGATCGCGCTCGTCGTCTCGTTCATCGGCGCGGGCCTCATGTTCGCCACCGGGGACACGAGCGCCCGCCAGGTCGCGAACACGCAGGTGGCGAAGTTCGCCGGAATGAACGGCCTCTACGACACGACCGTCGGCGCGCCGCTCACCATCTGGGCGCTGCCGCCGGCCCAGACCCAGGCGGCCGCCCCGATCGGACCCGCGATCGTCATCGCGAACATGCTGAGCTTCATGACGTTCGGGAGCTTCACGGCGGCGATCACCGGGCTCAACGAGTTCCCGGCGGACCAGTGGCCGCCGGTGGCGATCACGTTCCTCAGCTACCACAACATGGTGATCCTCGGGACGCTCATGGCGCTCCTCATGCTCTCCGGCGTCTATCTCCTCTGGCGCAGGAAGCTCTACACCAGCCCGCGGTGGATGCGGATGGCGGTCGTGAGCCCGATCCTCCCGATCCTCGCGATCCAGCTCGGCTGGATGACCGCGGAGGTCGGCCGCCAGCCGTGGATCGTGTACGGCGTCATGCGCACCGCCGACGGCGTGAGCACGGTCGTGCCGCCCGAGCAGGTGGCGATCTCGATCGGCCTCCTCGTCGGGATGTATGTCCTCCTCGGGGGGCTCTACCTCTACCTGCTCCGGAAGGAGCTGGGCCACGGCCCAGACGCCGGCCCCGACGAGGGCACGGCGGCCCAGGGGCTCGAGCTCCCCGGCAGTACGGCACCGAAGGCGGCCTGACGATGGAGCCCACCTTCCTCCAGCAGGCCTGGTTCCTGCTCGTCGGCGTCCTCATCGTCGGGTACGCCGTCCTCGACGGCTTCGACCTCGGCGCGGGGATCCAGCACCTGTACACGGCGCGCACCGACGAGGAGCGCCGGCTGTCGATGAACTCGATCGGCCCCGTCTGGGACGGCAACGAGGTCTGGCTCATCACCGCCGGCGGCGCGCTGTTCGCGTCCTTCCCGCTCGTCTACGCGAGTGTCTTCAGCGGCTTCTACCTCGCCTTCATGCTCGCCCTCGCGGCGCTCATCCTCCGCGCCGTGAGCATGGAGTTCCGGAGCAAGGAAGCCGGGAAGCGCTGGCGGTCCTTCTGGGACTTCATGTTCTTCCTCGGCTCGTCGCTCGTCTCCATCCTCCTCGGCGTCGCGATCGGGAACGTCCTCCGCGGCGTCGCGCTCGATCCCGACGGCTACTACGCAGGCTCGTTCATCGAGCTGCTCAACCCGTTCAGCCTCCTGTGCGGCGTCCTCGCCTTCGGGATGTTCCTCATGCAGGGCGGGATCTGGCTGACGCTGAAGACCTCCGGGGCGATGCAGGCGCGGGCGAGGAAGGCGGCCGGGGCGGGCTGGCTCGTCTTCGTCGTCATGTGGGCTGCCGTGACGCTCTACTCGTCGCAGGAGGCGCCGCATCTCTGGGGCGTCTACGCCAACGTCATCGCCTGGGTGATCCCGGCGCTCCTGGCGATCGCGGTCCTCGCGGTCCCGCTCCTGCTGCGGGCCGGCCGCACGATCCCCGCGTTCATCGCCAGCTCGCTGAGCGTCGCGCTCCTCATCGCGACATTCGGCGTGGGGCTCTATCCGACGCTCCTTCCGGCGCGTGGCGAGGGCCAGTCACTGACGATCGTCAACTCGTCATCCGGGGAGCTGACGCTGAGCGTCATGCTCCTCATCGCGGTGATCGGGATGCCGCTCGTCATCGTCTACACCGCGTACGTCTACTCCCGGTTCTGGGGGAAGACCCGCCTCGACGAGGCCAGCTACTGACGGGTCCCGGATGGCCTGCTCTGCGGACCGGATCGGGCGCGACCCGGCGTCAGCTCCACCGCGGCGCCATCGCTGAGCGCTACAGTACCGACCATGAACGAGCAGACACCGCCCACCGCGCCGTCCTCCCCCCCTCCCGAGACCGTGCCTGAGGCGGCGCCCGTGCCTGAGGCGGCGCCCGTGCCTGAGGCGGCGCCCGTGCCTGAGGCAGCGGCCGCGGCGATCGCCTCCAAGCCGAAGCGGTCCGCGGCGAGCAGGTCCGTCCGGGTCCTCCGGCGGGGACTGACGTGGGTACTCATCGTTCTCGTGGCCGTCGGCGTGCTGGGCACGACGGTCGCGTACTGGGCCGACCAGACGCTCTTCAACACGGATCGCTTCGTCGCGACCGTCGCCCCGATCGTGACGGACCCCGCCGTCATCGAGTCGGTGAGCACGGATGTCTCCACGTCGATCGTCGATCAGATCGGCCTCCAGCGGGTCGTCGACAGCGTCCTGCCGGCCGACCTCCAGGGGATGGGGAGCATCGTCGTCCTGGGCGTGCAGACCACGATCCAGAAGGCGATCGCCGACTTCATGGCGACGCCCCAGTTCGCGGCGATCTGGGAGCAGGCCACACGGGCCGTGCATTCGAAGGTCGTGGGCATCCTCCGTGGGGACACCTCGATCATCGAATCGACCGGCGGCGTCGTGAGCGTGGACGTCTTCCCGCTCGTCAACGAGGGCCTCAAGGCCGCCGACAAGGCGCTGACGGACGCGACGGGCAGGGACATCGCGCTGCCCCAGCTCACGGACCCGACGAACGCGGCGGCTTCACGAGCCGAGATCGAGCAGGCCCTCGGTGTCACGCTCCCGCCCGATTTCGGCCAGATCACCATCGCGGACACCTCGGCGCTCGACGAGGCCAAGCAGGTGCTCCGGGTCTTCGAGGCGTCGATCGTCGTCGCGGGGATCGTCACGCTCATCATCGCCGTACTCGCGATCCTCATCGCGATCCGGCGCCGCCGGGCGTTCCTCCAGGTCGTCCTCGCGAGCGGCATCGGGCTCGCGCTTGCCCTCGTCGTCGTGGCCCGCATCAACCAGGTCGTGGTGGACGCCGCGCCCGCGGGCACGGCGGGAGCCACCGCGCGCGCGGCCATCGAGAGCATCGTGGGGGGCTTCGCGTGGTACGCGATCACGCTCGCGGTGGCGCTGGGTGTCGTGGCGATCGCGCTCTACATCGCCGGTCGTCCGTCGTGGATCCCGCGGTGGGGCCGGTCCATGCGCACCGCGACCGGCATCCAGCCCTCGGGGAACCGGCTCGTCCGGCTCGTCGCCGAGCACATCGGAGAGCTCCGTCTCCTCGGATACGTCATCGCGATCGTCGCCCTCCTCCTCGTCCCACTCGGCCTCGGGACGATCCTGGGGACGCTCGGGGTCCTCATCGCCTACCAGCTGCTCCTCACGGTGATCCGGGCGTTCCGGCCCGCGGACATCCGGGCGGCGGAGGGGCTCGCCTGACGCGCCGAGGCCGCCCGCGGAGGGAGCTGCGGACGGCCTCGGGATCGGCAGGGAGGAGGTCTGCCGGGGGATCAGCGATAGAGCGCCACCGTGGAGCAGGTGCGGACGAGGAGCTCCGCGAACCGGTCGGCCCCGGCCGCGGGGATGCGCGCCCCGTCGAGTGAGATGTCGACCGCAGCGGCGACGCTGCGGTCGGTGCAGGTACGGAGCGCGGCGGCCGCGCCTGGGAGCGTGACAGAGTAGGGGCCCGCGCCCCACCGCTCGGGGGTGCCGGTCGCACGGAGCTGCGCCTGGAGGGTGTGGGTCCGGCCGTCGGGCGTCGCGAAGATCGCCGAGACGGTCCCGCTCGCGAGCGACGGGTCGTTGGAGACGGTGGCCGTCAATGGAAGCCCCCTGAACGCAAAGCCGGTGCCGGCGTCGGCCTCGGTCCCGGGCGACCCGGCGAGGATGTCGAGGAAGCGATCGCCGTCGGTGCCGGCGACGAGCTCGAGGCGGATCGCGCCGGGGGCCCCGAAGACCGGGATCGAGTCGACGTGGACGGCCTCGACGGTCTCCACGGTCTCGGCGACCCGGCCCGCGGCCACGGTCGCGACGGTCGCAACGACCAGCGTGGCCGCCGAGAGTGCTGCGATGGCGTAGCGCACCGGACGCATGTCGGGCTCCGGGATCGCGCCCGCGGAGTGCGGGCATCTGGGTGGAGCATGCGCGGCGTCATCGCCGGAGATCATCGCCCGGAGGTACCCCGCCGACGACACGGAGGTACCCCGCCGACTACGGTGAATGCGTGAGGCTGTCGACTACGGTGAATGCATGAGGCGGCCGGGCGTCGGCGTCACCCGGTGGAGGATCCGGAGCCGAGGAGCCGCCCGTCACGCAGCTCGAGGACTCGGTCGGCGACGTCGAGCATCACCGGGTCGTGGGTGGCGACGATCGCCGTGACGCCCTCGCTCCGCACGATCACGCGGAGCAGGGTCATGATCCGATGCCCGGTGTCCGAGTCGAGCTGACCCGTGGGCTCGTCCGCGAGGAGGAGCCGCGGCCGGTTCGCGAGTGCCCGCGCGATCGCCACGCGCTGCTGCTCGCCGCCGGAGAGCTCGTACGGGCGGTGTCGCGTGCGGGCCTCGAGCCCGACCATGTCGAGGAGCTCGGCGACGCGCGCGTCGCGCTCGACCGGCTCCGCGTCGACGAGCCGGAGCGGGACCTCGACGTTCTCCGCGGCCGTGAGGAACGGGACGAGCCCGAACGCCTGGTAGACGAACGCGACGGTCCGCCGGCGCAGCTCGACGAGCTCCGTCTCGCCCATCGCCGACACCTCGGCGCCATCGACGAACACCTGCCCCGAGGTCGGCCGGTCGAGCCCGCCGAGCAGTCCCAGGAGCGTCGTCTTGCCACTGCCGGATCGACCTCTCACCGCCAGCAGCTCGCCGCGATCGACGGTGAGGTCGATGCCGCGGAGCGCGTGGACGACCGCGTCGCCCGATGGGAACTCGCGGACCAGCGCGATCGCCTCGACCATCGGGCCCGCTTCCGGCACGCCGATCCGGCGCGTCACGCCGGCTCCTCCTCAGCCGGGATCGCGGCGTCGGCCAGGGCGTCGGTCGGGGCGTCGGTCGGGACGGCGGCCTCGGGGCCGCCCTCCCCCGGCCGGTCCGGCCAGATCCCGACGTGGTCCGCCTCGAGGCGCAGCCTCACGCGCCGGGAGAGCTCGAGCGCCTCGATCTGGGCACGGGGAAGCTGGAGCCGCCCGGCCCGGTCGAGCACGGCGAACTCCTCGCTGATCGCCCGGTGGGTCCCGTCGTCGGTCCGCTCGGTCCTGCGCACAGTCTCCGTGCTCGTCCGCCCGTCGCGGATCCGCACGGTGCGCCCGACCTGCTCGGAGACGACCGCGTCATGGGTGACGACGACGATCGTCGTGCCGAGATCCGCGTTCACGCGCCGGAGGAGCGCGAAGATCTCGGCCGACGTCGCCGTGTCGAGCTCCCCCGTCGGCTCGTCCGCGAGCACGACGGCGGGCTGGTTCGCCAGCGCGACGGCGATCGCGACGCGCTGCTGCTCGCCGCCGGAGAGTCGCTCGGGCCGATGGTCGGCGCGATCGGCGAGACCCACGAGATCGAGGAGCCCCATCGCCCGTGCCCGCCGGCCCTTCCGGCCGTCGAGGACCATCGGCAGCTCGACGTTCTCGACCGCGCTCAGGTATGGCAGCAGGTTCTGCGCGGTCTGCTGCCAGACGATCCCGACGACCCGCCGCCGGTAGTCGGTGCGCGCACGGCGTCCCATCTGCCCGAGGTCGTGGCTCGCGACGACCGCCCGCCCGGCCGACGGGACGTCGAGGCCGCCGAGGATCGCGAGGAGCGTCGACTTGCCGCTCCCGGACGCGCCGACGATCGCGACGAGCTCGCCGGGGTCCACGAGCAGGTCGAGTCCCTGGAGCGCGACGACCTCGAGATCGGCGACCTTGAAGATCCGGACGAGGTTGTCGCAGACGATCGCGGCTCCCTCGCCGTACAGGTGCCGCGCCGGCACCCCCACGGTCCCGGTCGTCATTCCATCCTCCGTCTGACGGCGAGCGCGGGGACGGCCCGACGCTGGATCGCGGCCGCGATCCCGATCCCGATCGCGACGATCCCGACGACCGTCGCGAAGACCACGACGAGGTACGCCGGGTCGACCTGGAGCGGGACGGCGACGTCCGACCCGATGATCGACCCGAGCCCGAGGCCCGGCCGCAGGAACGCGAACAGCGCCACGCCGAGCACGACGCCCACCACGAAGGCTACCGCGACAATGGGCCCGTGTTCGGCGACGATGAGCCACACCGACTGGCGGCCGCTGAGGCCGAGCGTGCGGAGCTGCGCGACCTCGGTCGCGCGGGCGGCGCCCGAGAGCGCGAGGACGGCCGAGACGGCGAGCGCTGCGTAGAGAGCGGCCGCGAGCGCGGCGAGGCCGATGCCGAGGAAGACGGCGCCGACCGTCGGGGCACTGCGAAGCCTCGCGGTCTCCTCGGCCCGGCTCTCGACGGCGACGTGGGGAACAGGTGCGGCGAGCGCGTCGCGGAGCGCCGCGGCGGCCGAGGCCGGGGCACGGACGTACGCGATGTTCGGGTCGAAGGAGCCGCCCGGGATCTCCGCCCGGAGCTGGTCCAGCGCGACGATCGCGAAGCGGTCGACCCCCGCGAGCGACGGGAACTCGTCGCGGACCTCGACGACGCGGAAGGTCCATGGGGCATCGGCGACGATGAGCCGGAACTCGTCGCCGATGGCCAGGCCGGTGACGCCGTCGGCGAGCGCGCTCGAGACGATCGCCGGGATCGCCGCCATCGATGACTCGGAGGCGCCGGCGCCGCTCGCGGGGCCCCTGGCGGCGGCCAGCAAGTCCGACGGGAAGGCGGTCTCGACGGGCGTGCCCCGAACGACGTCCGTGTATGCGGCCGCATCGATCGCCAGCATCTCGAGTTGGGAGCCGCGCGGGAACGAAGGGACCGACGAGCGGTGCGCGAGCGCCACCGCCTCGACTCCCGGCAGCGCCGCCGGATCGAGGTCCGCCGGGAGCGGGATGGGCACCCCGGCCTTCGTCCCTGTCGCCGAGCTCGCCGTGGTCGTGAGCCGGAACGCCGCCCCCACGTCCCGCCACGCCGCCGCCTCGGCGGCGCGGTCGAGCTGCAGGAGCGCGGCCGAGGCGAAGACCCCGATGGTCGTCGTCGCGATGAGCACGACGAGGAGGAGGCCACTGCTCCCTCCACGCGTCACGCGCCGCATCGCGAGGACCGCCACGAGCCCGCGCCGCCTGGCCGCCACCGCGGCGGCGAGCCGCATCGGGATCGGGAAGAGGCGGACCACGACGAGCCCCACGGCGACGCCGACGAGCGCCGGGACCGCGGCGATGAACGGGTCGGGCGCGGCGAGCGCGCCGGTCGCGCTCGCGCCCTGGACCCCCCGGTCACGGAGGAGGACGGCGCCTGCGATCGCGACGACCACGATCGTCGCCTCTAGCACGAGCCGGCGCGCCCCGGCACGACGGACGATCCCCGATCCGCGCGTCGGGTCGCGCAGGGCGGCCGACGACCGCGGCAGGCCCGCCGCCACGAGGAGGAGCGTCGTGAGTGCGGCGACGCCGCCGGCGAGGGCGATGGAGACCGGCTGCTGGCCTGCCGGCACGAGCGCGACGGCGAGCGCGAGCCCGATGACCGCCGCCGGCACCGACAGGACGAGGCCCTCCGCAGCCACCGACCCGACGATCTGCGCCGTCGACGCCCCCCGTTCGCTGCCCAGGGCGAGCGCGCCGCGGCGCCGTCGCGCCGTGAGCAGCGTCACGAGCCCGAGCGCGAGCACGGCGATCGTCGCCGTGCCGATCGCCACGACCGACAGGACGGCAGTCGCGGCCCGCCACCGGAGGTCGAACGCCTCCACGACGAGGAGGAGCGCGCTCCGGCTGATGGTCCCGCCGCCCGCTGCCGCCTCCGGGGTCGCCGGGAAGACGCTCTCGAGGCGCCGGAGGTCGGCCGTGAGGGCGTCGATGGCGGAGGCCTGCAACCGCTGCGGGTCGAGCGGGAACCGCCACGTGTAGCGAAGCGTGAGGCCGGTCGTAGACGGGTCGTCGGTGGCCGCCAGGAGAGCCGGGTAGGCCCCCGGTGCGAGGAGCGCGGTCGCATCCTGGATGACCACCTCCTGGGAGAGCGTGCGGACCGACGGGCGATCGACCGTCGTGTCGTTCGACCAGTACGGCGCGTCGAGGTCGGCGATGTCGAACACGCCGACGACCTCCGCGGCGATCCGCAGCCTGCGGCGCACGGCGCGGACATCGGTCGGCTCCGGCGTCAGCTCGAGCCGGTCCCCCACCCCGACACCGAGGACCTCTGCGGTCATGCCGGAGATAGCCACCTCGAACGTCTGGAGTGGCCCTGTCCCGACCGGGGCGAGGTCGCCGGGCTCGGTCGTGCCGGTCACGGCGGTGGGCAGGCGTCCCTCGACGATCGCGAGGTGGCCGTCGACCCCCTGCTGGACCCGCATCCGGACCGTCGCATCCGACGGCGGCGACGCGACGACGCTCCAGTGCGGCGTGTCGGCGATGTAGACGCGATCCGTGAAGAGGGATCGAAGCCCTTCCGGGACCTGCGTCTCGAGATCCGCGCCTGTCGCATCGACCTCGCCGAGCGGGTCGGCGTCCCCGCCGCTCGGGATGCGTCGCTCCTGGAGCAGCGCGATGTTCCGGGCATCGGCGCGAACGCTCGAGACGTCGGCCCGGAACAGGTCCGTCGCCACGCGGTCGAGCACCCGCGGAGCGGCGGCGAAGACGAACGCGGTGACGAGCACAAGGATCACGAGTCCGAGCGTGGCGGCGAGGCCCTCCCGCAGGCGCCTGAGCGACATGACGAGCCAGCCCATCGACTACGCCTCGCGTGACCGGAGGACGCCGGCGACGGAGATGCCGACCGCCTGGCGCGTGACGATCGCGACGGTGACGGCGTAGAGGACGCCGCAGAGGAGCCCGAGCGGGACGACGGCCTCCCACGGGACGACGACGGCGGGCGGCGGGACGGCGGCGGCGCCCGATGCGGTGAGCGCGGAGAACGGGAGAACGAGCCAGGCGAGGAGGAGCCCGAGCCCGATGCCGGCGACGACGCCGAAGGCCAGGAGGAACGCGTGCTCGAGCGCGAGCCACGCCGCGAGCTGGCGTGGCGAGATCCCGATCGCGCGGAGGAGGGCGAACTCCGTGATCCGCTCGCTCGTCGAGATCGAGGCGCTCACGAGGAACCCGATGGCCGCGATGACGAGCGCCGCGAGCGCGCCGAGCCCGAGCGCGCCGATGACGCCGAGCGGGATCGGGTCGCCGGAGAGCGACGCGGCGAGCCCGGTCCGCGCGACGACCTTCGCGATGAACGGCGGCGCCTCGAGCGTCGCGGCGACGACCGCGCTCTCGTCGTCAGGGACCGAGAGCCACCACTCGTCGGGGATCGCGACCTGGCCGCTCGTCGCGAAGCGGAGCCACTCCACCGTCCGGCCGTCGACGACCACGGAGGACGCGGCCGGGTCGAGCGGCGGGAACATCCCGACGTCCCCGACGATCCGCAGCGTCACGGGGAGCCCCGAGCTCGTCGCGGCGATCGCGTCGCCCACGCGCCCGCCGGACGCCTCGAGGAAGGTGCCGGCTGCGATCGCCGGGACCTCCACGTCCGTCGGGCCCGTCGCCCAGAGCCGGAAGGTCGGGCCGATCCCCGAGTCGAACGCGAAGCGCTCGATCGGCGGCGACATCCCCGGCGCGGTGCCGATCGCGATCCGACCCGGCATCCCGTCGGGAGGGACGTACGCGGACGGCGTGCTGCCGTCGACGCGTGTCCACCGCCAGCCCTCCGCGCCGGCGTCCAGCGAGACCGCTCGCCACGCGTCGCCCGTCGCGTCGTCGCTCACCTCCGCGCCGGTCACGTCGAGCGTCCCGGTCGTCGTCTGGCCCGTCGCGGACGAGACCGCCAGCTCGATCGCCTCGAGCCGGAGCGGGTAGGACGGTGACAGGTCCGTGCCGGCGACTGACCCGTCGAGCGGGATGATGACGGTCTGGCCGTCGCCGGACGGCTCGACCCGGCCGCCCTCGATCCGGAAGAGTCGCCCGTCGGCATCCTCGAGGACCGCAGCGAGGGTCACACCGCCGGGGACGTGCGGATACGTGGGCTCGAGCGGCGTCGTCTGCTCCGCCATGAGGGCCGCATCGATCGTCATTGCGAGACGTGCGGGAGTCCCCGGGAGCGCGACCGCGGGCCACGCCGGCCGGCCGGCCGCGAGCTGCGGGAAGAGCGCCTGGGCCGTCGTCCCGTCGGCGCCGGGCGGCATCGTGACGATCGTCGTCGCTGCCGTCGGATCGAGGCCGAGGACCTCGCCGCCGCGGATCGCCTTCCCCACGTCGAGGACCTGCCGGTCGACCGGCATCGCCGCCTCGACGCCCGGCACCTCGCGGTAGGCGGCTCCGATCGACCACGCCGGCAGCTCGGCTATATCCGGCTGGATCGCGCGGACGTCCGCCGCCGCCCGGTACGCGGCCTGGTCGGACTGCGACCGGGTCCACGTCGCCGCGTACGCTGCCGCGAACGTGAAGAGGGCGGCCGCGAGCATGAGGAGGAGCGACGAGCGCGTGTACCGGAGCGGCCGCCGGGCGAGCTGACGGGCCACGAGCGGGGAGACGCTCCCCCGGCTCCGCGCCGCCACCCGCTCCGCGATCTCCGCGAGCCGCGGGAGGAAGCGGACGGCGAGGACCGCCCCCGCGACGAGACCGATCGCCGGAGCGACGATGAGGAGCGGGTCGAGGCCCAAGACCCCGCGCGCGTCCTCAGTGAGCGGCGAGCCGTAGAGGCGGAGCTGCCAGATGCCGATCCCGGCGAGGAGCACGAGGACGAGGTCGAGGCCCAGGCGCTGGGGGAGCGTCCGTGCCAGCTGTCGGCCGCGCAGGGCGCGCACGACGCCCGGGCTCGTCGCCGACAGGACCGCCGGGACGGTGAACGCGACGACGCAGACGAGCGCCGTGAGCGAGGCGATGAGGAGCGCGATCCCCCCGATGCCCACGTCGGTCACCACGCCGGCCGCCGCAAGCGGCCCGACCGCCCCGAGCGCCCGGACGATGCCGACCGCGAGGATCGGGGCGAGGACCGCGGCGGGGGCGGCGAGGAGCAGCGCCTCCATCGCCGCCATCACCGTGAGATCGCCGTTCGAGGCGCCGCGAGATCTCAGGAGCGCGGTGTCGAGGCGGCGGCGGTCGACGAGCATCCCCGCGACGAGGAAGATCGCGTACAGCGCGAGCACCGCGAACTGGACGGTGAGGAGGAGCACGCCGCTTCGGCTCACGACGATGGACCGGCCGACGTCGGCGAGGATCGCGGGGAGGTCGGTGTCGACGGTCGGGGCGGGGCGGGGGGCGACGAGGTCGGAGA